>NZ_NOLK01000009.1:0-109585 GCF_002245985.1 Nostoc sp. 'Peltigera membranacea cyanobiont' 232 | reverse complement strand
GGATTGGGGATTGGGGATTATTTATTTCTTTCCATGCCCCGTGCCCGATGCCCCATTTTAGAATGTAACTTTACTTGTTCTGCTAATTTGCTTTCAGCTTTGGAGTTCCAACTGCGACGCGCGGCTTCGACAAATTGGCTGACGCGAATTGGGTCAATTGGTTGCTCAATGCGTCCGTGACGTTTTAGAGAACTGGAAACTATTACACCATCTGCTGCCTGCATCAATGTATCAATATTTTCCCAACTTGCCCCACTACCAATAAACACTGGCGTGCCAGCTGCTGCATCACAAGCTAGTTCCAAATCTTCTAAGTTAGGTGGACTACCAGTAGCCCAACCAGACAAAATAACTCCGTCTGCTAAACCCCTTTCAATGGTGTCTTTCACAGCCACCGTGAGATTTGGAGAACTCAAAGGACGGGCGTGTTTCACCAACACATCGGCCAGGATTTTAACATCGCTGCCTAACTCCCGTCGATAGCGGAGTAGTTGATAGGCTTCTCCCTCAATTAATCCCTGATCCGTTGCCATTACCCCTGTGAGAACGTTGACGCGGATGAATTGCGCCTGCACACAGCTAGCGATCGCCATTGCACTTTTGCCATCGTTTCGCAAAACGTTTAACCCTATAGGCAAAGTCACCAAGTTTTGTATCCGTTGCACCACAATGGTCATGGCACTCACAACCACGGGATCGACTTGGTTTTTGGTAAAGGGCGCGTCGAAAAAATTCTCCACAATCAACCCATCAACCCCTCCGCTTGCAAGGGCTGCGGCTTCTTGTTCGGCTCGGTCAATCACCGCTTTTAGGCTACCTCCCCAACGGGGTGAGGTAGGCAGTGGTAGCAGGTGAACCACGCCAATAATCGGTGAGCGAGTTTTAAATAATTGATATAAGTCCACGTCTTTAATCCGCCTCGCGGAGTCCAGAGTCTAGAATGTTTTGACTATTGACTGTATGACCCTTGACTCTTGACTTTTCATTAACTAGTCAAATGTGTTTTATGATAGTCGGTTTATTGCCTCCTTCCTCAGATGGAAATTGGCGTGAAACCTCCCATAAGATATGTTAAGATAAAACCTGGCTACAAGAGGAGTTTGCCACTCACTAGACGCAAGGCAGCTTTCCGTGGTTTAGGCATCTTGTCCGCGCCCAGTCGCAGGACTTGCCAATCGCCAGGTTAACATTACTGCTTTATCAAGCGTAGTCGCTTTCGTCGATTTCCCGGAGGGTAGCGACTTCTCAACAACAAGCCCTTTGGGCGGCTTCCCGATGGGTAGATTAACAACGCACACGCCAAGGTAATGTAAAATACCAATAGGCGAATTGTTAAAAAAGATTACAAGTGTCAAATGTACCCAAAGACACTTCAATTTACCCTGGGGAACAAATTGATAGGAATATCATAACATGACCTCTATTTTTATTTATTGATAGGGTTATGAGTCCACGGACAGTTAATAACAGTGGGAATTTGCCACTGTAGTGTTTTCATGAGGATGCTGATAGCAAAAAAGCGAAGTTAGCGCCGGAATGTTTGATTACAAGAAGAAAAAAAATGAAGATATTTTCCAAATATGGGTGACAAGCCAACAATTGCCATTTCTCATCTGGGCTGCGAGAAAAATCGAATTGATACAGAACACATGCTGGGAATGCTCGTAGAAGCAGGCTATGGTGTAGATACAAATGAAGAGTTAGCAGATTACGTTATTGTTAATACTTGTAGTTTTATTGAAGCAGCCCGGCAAGAATCTGTCAGAACTTTAGTAGAACTGGCAGAGGCAAATAAAAAGATCGTAATCACTGGCTGTATGGCGCAACACTTCCAAGAACAACTTTTGGAAGAGTTACCCGAAGCAGTAGCCATTGTGGGCACAGGCGATTATCACAAAATTGTTAATGTAATTGAGCGTGTAGAACAAGGCGAACGGGTCAAACAGGTTAGTATTGAGCCAACGTACATTGCCGACGAAACTACACCGCGCTATCGCACTACAACTGAGGGTGTAGCTTACCTCCGAGTTGCCGAAGGTTGTGATTATCGTTGTGCATTTTGTATAATTCCTCATCTTCGAGGGAACCAGCGATCGCGTACTATTGAATCTATAGTCGCCGAAGCGGAGCAGTTAGTTAGTCAAGGGGTAAAGGAAATTATTCTAATTTCCCAAATCACCACTAATTACGGTTTGGATATTTACGGTCAGCCAAAATTAGCCGAATTACTTCGCGCCTTGGGGAAAGTAGATATACCGTGGATCAGAATGCACTACGCTTATCCCACGGGACTGACCCCAGATGCGATCGCGGCGATTCAAGAAACACCAAACGTCTTGCCTTATCTGGATTTGCCCTTACAGCATTCTCATCCAGAGATTCTCCGCGCCATGAACCGTCCTTGGCAAGGGCGCGTAAATGATGGGATTATAGATCGCATCAAAACGGCGCTACCAACAGCCGTATTGCGGACAACATTTATTGTTGGTTTCCCAGGAGAAACACAAGAGCATTTTGAGCATCTACTAGAGTTCGTTCAACGGCATGAATTCGATCATGTTGGTGTCTTCACCTTTTCCTCTGAGGAAGGAACGCCAGCTTACAAGCTACCAAATCAGTTGGCCCAAGAAGTGATGGACGATCGCCGATACCAACTGATGGAACTCCAGCAACCGATTTCTCAAAAGAAAAATCAACAGGAAGTAGGCAAAATAGTCGATGTCCTGATTGAGCAAGAAAATCCTGAAAGTGGTGAACTAATAGGTCGTTCAGGTAGATTTTCCCCAGAGGTTGATGGTCTGGTGTATGTCAAAGGCCAGGCAAGATTAGGAACCATCGTGCCAGTAGCGATTCACCACGCTGATACATACGACCTCTATGGTCAAGTAGTCAATAACTAAATTGTCCTTTGTCTTTTGTCTTTTGTCCTTTGTTAAATGACCCTTACAGATTTACCCTTATTTTGATGTCAATGCTGCGTTAATGGCAGTTTTCATGAGGGTTTACCTGAAGTTCGCGGACTCTTTGGCATAGTCTCTCAAAGACTTGAGGCTTCGCTACCGCCCTTGGCTTACTAATAACTAATGACTAATGACTAATGACTAATGACTAATGACTAATGACTAAATGACTAATCCAAAAATCCTTACATAAAATTTAGGACGAATTAATGACTCTTTCATTCCAAGAATTAGGCATTTCCCAAGAACGTGTTGCCCAACTAGAAAAAATCGGTTTTACCGAACCAACTAACATTCAAATCCAAGCAATTCCCCAATTGTTAGGTGGTCGTGATGTAGTCGGTCAATCTCAAACTGGAACAGGCAAGACGGCAGCATTTTCACTGCCTATTTTAGAGCGGCTAGATATTAATCAAAAAGCCGTACAAGCCATAGTTTTAACCCCAACTCGTGAATTAGCAATGCAAGTTCACGATGCGATCGCCCAATTCATCGGCGATGAAGGATTGCGAGTGTTAGCAATCTACGGTGGTCAATCAATTGACCGCCAAATGTTACAACTCAGACGTGGCGTTCACATGGTCGTGGGTACTCCCGGACGGGTGATCGATTTACTGGATCGCGGCTGTTTAAAGCTCGATCAAGTGAAATGGTTTGTGTTGGATGAAGCCGATGAAATGTTGAGCATGGGCTTTATTGACGATGTGGTGAAAATCCTCTCGCAAGCGCCCGTAGACCGCCAAACAGCTTTGTTTTCGGCAACAATGCCCCCATCGATTCGGATGTTGGTGAACAAGTTCTTGCGATCGCCTGCAACTGTCACCGTTGAGCAACCAAAAGCTGCTCCTAACAAAATTAATCAAGTAGCTTACTTGATTCCCCGTCACTGGACAAAAGCTAAAGCTTTACAGCCGATTCTGGAAATGGAAGATCCAGAAACAGCTTTAATCTTTGTTCGCACCAGACGCACCGCCGCAGAACTCACCAGTCAGTTACAAGGGGCTGGTCATAGTGTAGATGAATACCACGGTGACTTGTCACAACAAGCACGGGAACGGTTATTAATCAGATTCCGTAACCGTCAAGTCCGTTGGGTGGTAGCAACTGATATTGCAGCACGGGGGTTAGATGTCGATCAACTCTCCCACGTAATCAACTTCGACTTACCCGATAGCGTAGAAACCTACGTTCACCGTATTGGTCGGACTGGTCGTGCTGGTAAAGAAGGAACAGCAATTTCCTTAGTACAACCATTTGAGCGGCGCAAACAGCAAACATTTGAACGTCATAACCGCCAAAGTTGGCAATTGCTGACCATTCCAACACGTGCCCAAATTGAAGCGCGGCACATCATGAAATTGCAAGAACAAGTGCGCGAAGCTTTGACAGGTGAGCGTTTGGCTTCATTCTTGCCAATTGTCAGCGAACTGATTGAAGAATACGATGCTCAAGCGATCGCCGCAGCAGCATTGCAAATTGCTTACGATCAAACTCGTCCCGCTTGGTTAAGTTCAGACGTGGAAATTCCCCAAGAGGAATCTTCCGCTCCCAAACCAAGACTTGGTAAGCGTCGTGAATCATCTTCCAGCGATCGCCCTCGTTCTGCGTGGAAATCAGATAGCAACGAAGAAAGACATTCTTCTCCCAAGCCAAAACTGCGGACAAGTGGGCAAGAGTCTTCTGCATCCCCTAGTAAAAAGATAGGTTCACCTACAGCTAGGGAATCAGCTTCTTAGTCAACAGTTAGAAGTGAATTAATTTTGGATTTTAGATTTTTTCTTCAATCCAAAATCCAAATCTAAAATTGGAGAGTTGAGAGTTAAGAGTCAGGATTTTGACTTTGGCTCTTGACTTTTTGGCTTTTTTGGGTAATTTTTTCTAACCAATTATGGGAAGATAAATTAAAGATGCATTATTCGCGATCTTATGTTCACTATCCCAGACTTAGAGCAACTACAAGTAGAGCATCCAGAATGGCAGATGGAACTAGTAGACGGAAATATAGTTGTTATGGGGCCATCAGATTATGAATCAGAGGAAATAGGTGCTGAGTTAGCTAGGTTACTGGGCAACTGGGTACGCCCACAGAGGCTAGGACGGGTAACGGGTTCTAGCGCTGGTTTTATTTTGCCGACATTAGAAACTGAAAACGGGAAAGAAGCTGATAACGAAAAACGAAATCTCCGCGCTCCCGATGTGTCTTTTGTTCGGGCTGATAGACTTAAAACAAGCAAGCGCGACTTTGTGGAACTGGTGCCTGATTTGATGGTAGAGATAAAATCTAAGTCAGACCGGATCAAACCACTGGTAGAAAAGATTCAGCTATTCTTACAACTCGGATCTACGGTTGGTATCCTGATAGATCCTGACAAATTGACGCTCACAGTTTATCGCCTCAACCAAGAACCAATAGTTTTGCAGGACAATGACAAACTGACACTACCAGACTTACTACCCGGTTGGGAGCTAGTAGTGTCAGAAATTTGGCCTCCTGTGTTTGAGTAGCTCAAAACTACTACAGCCAAGGACGGCTAACTAGTTCTAACTCTCGAATTTCATCGTCGCTCAATCTCCAGCCCAAAGCACCAGCATTCTGCCGTACCTGTTCGGCTGTCTTCACCCCAGCAATGGGAATAACATTCCCCTGAGCAATTAACCAGTTGAGAGCAACTTGGGCAGGAGTGCGATCGTATTTTTCCCCGAAGTTACGTAGCAAAGATATAACTGGGGCAATTTTTTGTAGACCTTCTTTCTTAAATCGCGAGTCTATTTTCCTCGCACCAGTGGGGGTTTCAGCACTATCAATACTGTACTTGCCAGTGAGCAATCCCTGAGCTAAAGGACTATATGCCAAGATAGTCACACCCAACTCACGCGCAGTTGCGATAATGCCTTGGCTTTCAACTTGGCGACTGAGTAAAGAATAACGTACTTGGTTCACAGCCAAAGGCACTCCACGGGCTGCTAATATTTGATGCGCGTCTCGCATTTGCTCTGCTGAGTAATTACTTACACCAACTGCGGCAATTCTGCCCCGCTTCACTTCATCCGCTAGGGCATTCATCAAAGTTTCTTGACTTAAAAAGAAGGCAAAAGGCCAATGTACTTGATACAGGGCGATTCGCTCAAGTTGTAGCCGTTTGAGGCTGGCTGTTAAAGCATCCGAGACGGATTGGGCTGTAAATCGCCACGGTAGGGGGCCAAATTTTGTGGCGATTTGTACAGGTTGTTGTGTCTGTTGCAGAAATTGCCCCAAAAATTTCTCTGATAGTCCCATTCCGTAGACTTCGGCTGTATCAAAGAAGGTAATGCCAGCTTCTAAGGCTGCTGTAAAGGCTTCTTGTAACTGTTCTGGGCCGTAGCGATCGCCATAATTCCAAAATAGTTTATCACCCCAAGCCCAAGTACCGATGCACAAGGGTGTAACAACTGGGCCATTTTGCCCCAATGTGATGTTTTCCACGGTTGCAAAATTTGATTTATTTACATTTCTTTACTTTTATAGTGTATCGTTATAGACAAGATTGGGTGCGATCGCCACCACTTGGCTGCAAATCTTGTGGTGTCGCAGCTACGCCCGTCGTAGACATCGCGCCTTGCATAAAGATTTAAAACCTGAATCAAACGCGCATAAACAAGATTCCCCGACTTCTTCGAGAAGTCGGGGATCTGCGGGTCGCAATTCTCACAAATCAAATAGGATTGCTATAGTTGAGTGTATTTACTTGTATTTAAGAATTAGATGATTTATCCTGCTTGGGTTTTTTGATTAATTCCATGTAGACATTAATCTCACTAATTTCTACATCATGCTCAACTCTGGTTACTTTCCATTTCTCCTTTTTTAGGTAAACTTCCTCTCCTACTCTGGGAGTAAATTGGAGATCGTAGAACTTTTTTAGAAAATCTTTTTGGTTTACTTCCCATAATATTACTTTGACTGGTTCTTTAGTCATTGCCTATGCCTTTTTGGTTACTAGATGAAGGTAAGTAGTTTGATGACAGACATACGGCAAGTTTATCTTACTAATTCAATGGAATAGCGTAGTTAAAACCACATTTTAATATTGATATTTTTATGTGGCTTGATTGCCCGCTCTGGACAAGGTAAGCGTGGTGGCTTTCGTACACTGGTCGCCAGCAACAAGGGAGATTGCTGGTTTTTTGTTTTCGGCTTCCCGAAAAACCAGCGCAGTAATATTAACAAAAAAGAAGAAGAAGCATTAAAAAAGCTGGCATCGGTGCTGTTGTCTTACACGCCACAGGATCTTGAAAAAGGCAAGCTAGAAAATGAATTGATGGAGGTAATTTGCAATGCCGAAGAAGAAATCAGTGATTCTTGAAGCCGTTCACGAAACGGCTACGGGGCTGCACAATGCTGGACTGATGGATCAGACTACATTGCGTGAATTCGACCGTCTATGCTTGTCCGTGATTGAACCGCTAGAACCTAAGCAAATTAAGGAAATACGCGAATCATCTCATGTTAGTCAGGCAGTATTTGCTGCGATTTTGAATACAAGTCTATCAACGGTTCAAAAGTGGGAAATCGGTCAGAAGCGTCCCAGTGGTACTGCTCTTAAGCTGTTGCACCTAGTTAAGAAACGGGGATTGAATAGCGTGATTGATTAAGAGGTCGTTGGTGGAGTGCGATCGCTCTTTTTTAACTAGTTCCTACTCAATGTTGCGATCGCTCTTTGTTCAAGCTTTTTGACTTTTATAGTGCGATCGTCAAAACCATTGCTACTGTATCAATTGAGTAAAATGAAAGTTCAGTCGTTCCCGCGAGGTGTCCGATAACTATGCTTGAGCGCCGCCGTCAACTTCAACAACAGATTGCTCAACTTCCAGATGACCAACTGACTCAGGTTGAGCAATATATAGCATTTCTTGGTTTTCAGAAAACAGTTTCATCTCAATCAGAAGTGACCAAATCACCTTCTACAGTACCCGCATTCAGGATCTCGGTTTTGATGATAATGATTTATGGATCGCCACAACAGCAATTTATCATCATAATATTACTCTCGTATCTGCTGACAGCGACTTCACTAGGATTCAGCAAGTTTACTGCTCTTTAAAGGCTTTCCACTGCTCAGATATACTTTTTGCTTTTGCCCGTTTCAGGTCTTTTTCATAATCTTTTAATAGTTCCATGCACAAACTTTGTAACTCAGTTGTGTTTTTAGATACTTTTTTGTAATCAAAAGTGGAATTCCTTTCGTCTTTCAAAAAGTAGTTTAAATCTACAATAATGTTGTTTCTGAGGATATCAGTTATTATTCTCTTAAATTCATTTAATTCTTTAGGATTTAACACAATCTTTAGTTTATTTGTATATACAGCTTTACCAACTTCATCCTTTTGCATAATTTTAGAAATAACATATAGTAGAAAATACTTTGTTGCTGAATAATAAGCATATTGTTTATGGTCAATTTGGTCTAGTTGTTCTTCAACAACAGAGAAGATTTCATATACAAGAATTATTCTTTGGGCATTAACTTCTGGTCTACCGAATATTTTTGAATAGTACTCGTCAAAAATCTGCGCTTTTTGGTGGGAGTTCCAAGGTTCATTCAGATCAAATGTTAATAGCATTCTTCCAGCATCTTCGTTGCTTATTACCTTACCTTCATCCAAGATTTCTCCCCTTTTTACGGCAAATTCATAGCCATCAATGCTTTCAAATTCTTTTTTTAGTCTTTGTTGTATAGTTTGATTTGATTGTAAATCTCTAGGCTTGATAGCATTCTGATTATTGCTATTAGTCGTAATTTTTTTTACAAGACTTACATCGTTAGTATTAAGTTTTATGATTTTAGTAAGTATCTTTAAATTCTCAGTAATATTTTTCCTTTGATTGTAGAGAGTAGTAATACTCTGAGCACCATTCACTACCACATAGTTATCTATAATTATTTTTTCATTTTCATGTTTAGCCGAGTCACAAATTATAGTAATTCCATTGTGATAAAGTTGAAATTTAACATGTTAATTTGGATCTAAGATACTTTTTCTAATTGCTTTATTAACTTTTGTTGAGCCTAAAGCAAGTCGTACATTTTGTTGAAATAATGAAGCATCTTCAATTCCAGACATTTTTACTAAATCGCTTGCAAAAGCAGTAAATACCCATACCTCTGCGATGTTGTCGAGAGTAGAAAAGTTTAGAGGGGTTACGTGAGAACAGTCAAAGACAAATTCATCATTAACTCCACCTTGTTTCTCAAAGTCTATATGTACTTCTACTATCTTTTTCTTGTCAAAAAGCTTAATGCTCTCGTTAGAAGCCAAATATTCTGCTGCATTTTGATCGGCTGATGCATTAGTTATAAAAATACCTTTTACAATAAATCCATTTGTAACCTTGTTTTTCAGCTTTAGGTCTACTACGAGCTTTTTTAGTATTTCATTAGCATTTCCCTTCTCTATAAGCTCAATGTTTTCAATAGTTGAAAGCTGGTTAAGAGTTCCTGCAAATTCCTTTAAACTTGTATCACCAATAGTCTTGTTTGCACTTTCAACAGTTTTAGATTGAAAAACTATAATTTCTTCATTTAATTCATCAACGTATATTGCATCTATACCTTTATCCTGGCTTCCATCACAAATTGCATCGTCAGCAGATGTATCATCCATGCCAAAAATATTTTCTAAAAACCAATTTAGAAATGATCTACCGACACTCCTTTCTTTTTTCCTGTAGGGTGATAATAATTCAGATAAGTTTGAGTATTCCAATTCTGACTCTTGCATAATGATTGTTTATAATTTACGGAGATTTACAGTATATTATATGACATAAATTTGATGTAGCATCTAAGATATCAGAACTGCCACGTTTTTGTAAAACCCATACAACCTTCCAAAAACGCGATCGCTCTCCCAACTCCTAAATAACCAAGCATTGCTCTCTAACCTCTGTAGCTTCTGCTTTACAATGAAGTGAAGAATCTAGCAGCTTAAACAGGGGATTTATTTATGTCCCACCCGACGCTCAGTAGCCAAGAAGTCGCCCGACGTGGAAAGGAACTCTATCAAAAAAGTATCCGTGCCAAAGTTGAGACACAAGAGAACATTGGCAAAATTATCTCGATTAATGTTGAAACAGGAGATTATGAAATCGGTGATGATTTAGTCGAAACGAGTATTCGATTACGATCCAAGCAAACCGATGCAGCACTTTGGGGAGAAAGAATTGGTTTTGATGCCGTTTATGCAGTTGGTGGTACATTGCTCAGGACGGCACAGTGATACACGGGACTGTAGTTGGACTTCAGGCAAGAATGAGTCTGATTATTCTTCCCCCAGAAGGTTCAGGTGTAGAAATTGAATGTGTTATTGATACAGGGTTTGAAGGGTTCTTAACCTTGCCGCCTTCTGTCATTGCTGCTCTTGGCTTGCCCTACCTCATCAACATCAACGCAAACCTCGCTAACAACTCCACTGTGGAAACCGATGTTTATTTGGCAACAGTTATATGGAATAGTGTGGAGCGTAATATTGCAGCCCTAGCAATGGGTCGTCGTCCACTTATTGGAACTGCCCTGCTTGAAGATTATCATCTCAGTATAGATTTTTGTGAGGGTGGTACGGTTCTGGTGGATGAAATTCTATAACCTTCGGCGAGAAGTGTGTATTAGCGACGCAGCATAACAATTTTTCTGTATTACGTTTCTTTGCTTCATACCAAAGCATGGTATTAGCTTATTTTCTTATGGTTCTCATTTGAACACAGATGCGTTAGCGAAACTTACCGTTCGCGCAGCGTCTCGCAGAGAAGGTATCGCCTCCAGTGAAGTTATGAGCATCTTAATCTGTCATATTTTGGCGCGATCGCTCCTTTGCAAAAAGCGGCTGATCTATGCAACCAGGGAGAACACAAAATTACCAGAAAGTAATTCAAATGCTAACAACGCTCAAATGAACTTCACCAGTTATTTTGCCCAAATCTGACAACAGACATTAAATGTCGATTCTATGTACTTGACTGTGCGGCAATCTGGACAGCTTCTATATCAACATTGAGGTGTTGAGCAATCTGTTCCACACTCATCCCTGTTTGTAGTAACAGAGGGACGGTAAGTTTCAACATTTCAGCTTCCCGTTCTTCTCGACCTTCGGCTTTGGCTTCCTGATAAACCCTTGTTTGCTCTAAAGTTAGTCCTAACATAGCTTCAACTTCCTCTCTACTCAATGAAGAAAACTTATAAACGGCGATTGTGGTGATGATGTCTAGTATTTCGTTTTTCGGCAGTGTGTCCGTTTCCTCTAATTTTACCCGCTCAATCAATTGCTTTGCTTGCTGTGCCATCACTTCATCCGATGCTAGAGTCAACTGCATCAAGTTGATGCCTATTGGCTGTTGATTAGTCGCGCCTAACTCATTCTAAATAGATTCGCTGCACTTGGTCGCTGTTGAGAAATATTCGATGAGTTTTTTGATCCCTTGGTTCCAATGAGCGTGATGAAAAAATTACCACACAGAACCAGTCATCATACTGAGAACGATTCCGGTTCAAGTACATCAGCGACTCGGTAAAGAACCGATGGTAAAGGGCTTCATCTCTTTGGAATTGAACTTCAGCAAAAAAGATCGCTCTGGATGTTGCATCCTCTGGAGGTAAAAAACACCATCGACGCGAAAAACGGTTTCTTTGACTTCAACTGATTCAAATCGATAATTTTGCCCTTGCAAAGGAGGATTATCAACTAGTTCAAAGAGTAACCCAGGAAAGCGCTTAAAAATTTGATAGTAAATGGAGTCTCGTTTCACTACTTCATCCTAAAATTCTTTCGTTATGCGTAGGCGTAGCTCGTCGTAGACATCGCAGATTACAACCAAGCCCTAAAAATTAATCCTAACTTGGCTGAAGCATACCCTAATTGAGGTGTATAATTGCTTGCCAAATCGCAACTTCAACTTTTCGTTCGCTGATTTGGAGCGGGTAGGGTTTATCTTTATTTAAAGAGAGAGAGATTAAATCCTATAAACTATACGAAAAAGTAGCTATGGCAAGCGGTGAAGTATTTGATACCAAAACAAAATCCCCATCTCTGCCAAGGGTAAACCTGCTGACCATGTTCCGGCTGGGTTTATTTCAAATGGGGTTGAGCATGATGTCCATTTTGACTCTGGGGGTACTTAACAGAGTCATGATTCAAGAAATAGCAATTCCGGCGACGCTGGTATCAGTAGTTCTAGCACTGCCTTTATTTGTTGCTCCTTCCCGTGTCTGGTTCGGCCAGATTTCCGATGCCAAGCCGTTATGGGGATACCACCGCACAGCTTATGTTTGGGTGGGCGCGGCAATATTTGCGATCGCCGCATTTTTAGCTATACAAGTAATATGGCAACTAAATCTTGCCGCTACTAGTGCAGGTGGTTGGACATGGACAACCCAAACAATCGGTTGGACAGCAATTCTGTCACTAATCTTTGCTATATACGGTCTAGGAATTTCTGCTAGCGGCACTGCCTTTGCTGCTTTGCTAGTGGATATATCTGAAGAAGATAACCGTTCCAAAGTAGTTGGTGTAGTCTGGTCAATGCTAATGGTGGGGATTATTGTTGGGGCGATTATTAGTTCCAAATTGCTGACACCAGATGCAACGACAGCAACTTTACAGGCTTCTGTCAACAGATTATTTATGATTGTCCCAGCAATTGTATTTGGTTTAGCGATCGCAGCGACATTAGGCGTAGAAAAAAAATACTCCCAATACTTAAGCCGTACCACATTAGTAAATCGGGAAGACAGTATAACTCTGGGCAAAGCTTGGGAAATCTTGACAGCTAGCCCGCAAACAGGTATATTCTTCACCTTTTTACTGGTGATGACTCTTTGCTTGTTTATGCAAGACCCAGTATTGGAACCTTATGCAGGTCAGGTATTTAAAATGCCCTTAGCAGAAAGTACTAAACTGAATGTTTTTTATGGAACAGGTGTACTGATTGCCTACGGTGTGAGTGGTTTTTTGATTGTGCCACGTTTAGGTAAACGGAGAACTGCAAAACTAGGCTGCATATTAGTGGCATTTTGTACACTATTACTTGGGATATCAGGCTTCACAGCTAATCCAGCTTTCCTGAAGCTAAGTCTAATTTTGTTCGGTTTAGCCACTGGTGTCTTAACTACAGCAGCAGTTAGCTTAATGTTGGATCTCACAGTTGCCGAAAGCGCAGGTACATTTATTGGGGCATGGGGACTAGCGCAAGCTATGGCTAGAGGTGTGGCAGTGGTTTTAGGTGGTACTTTATTGGATATAGGTCGCAAGCTATTACCCAATTTAGTTTTAGCTTATGGACTGGTATTTGCTCTAGAAGCCGTGGGAATGTTGGTGTCGATTTGGTTTCTCAATCGGGTAAACGTCACAGAATTTAAAACAAGTACAAAGCTGGCGATCGCTTCGGTTTTGGAAAGCGATTTAGATTAAACTGTATTGTGCATGGGGCATGGGGCAAATGAAAAATGACAAATGACTAATGACTAATGACTAATGACAAATGACTAATGACTAATGACTAATGACTAATGACAAATGACAAATGACAAATGACAAATGACAAATGACAAATGACTAATGACTAATGACTAATGACTAATGACAAATGACAAATGACTAATGACTAATGACAAATGACAAATGACAAATGACAAATGACAAATGACAAATGACAAATGACAAATGACAAATGACAAATGACAAATGACAAATGACAAATGACAAATGACAAATGACAAATGACAAATGACAAATGACTAATAACCAATGAATGATTTTTGGACAACAATTCTTGATTTTGCCCAAAGTACTACTACCAGAGTGGGCAAGCAGCTAATGCAAGATTTTGGGCAAGTACAGGCTTCACAAAAAGCTGATGGTAGTTTGGTGACGCAAGCAGATAAATGGGCAGATCAAGAAATTCGGGATGCGATCGCTTCTACTTTTTCTGGTTACGGCATTTTGAGCGAAGAAAGCGATGGCTTCGCCAACGCCAAGGGCGAACGGTCATTTCCGGGTACTGAGTGGTGCTGGGTAATCGATCCTCTCGATGGTACAACCAACTTCACACGCGGCATTCCCATCTGGACAATATCTCTGGGTTTACTGTATCGAGGCACGCCCATTTTTGGGTATGTTTACGCACCAACCTTAAATCAAGCTTTTCATGGTTTTTGGCCAGGTTCATCTGGTTTAGCAACGCCAATAGGAGCATTTCTCAACCTCCACCCCATCCACACCAGCGTTGATAGTCCCAGCAACAATCACTTTTTTAACCTCTGTTCTCGCAGCACCGCAGTTATCCAAAACGGCTTTCCCTGTAAAATTCGGATGTTGGGTGTGGCTAGCTATAATTTTTTGATGGTTGCGACTGGAGCAACATTAGGTGGTATTGAGGCGACACCAAAAGTTTGGGATTTAGCTGGTGCTTGGGTGATTGTCCAAGCTGCTGGTGGGGTATGGTTATCGCTGAAGTCAGAACCGTTCCCATTATCACCAGGAGAAGATTATAGCGATCGCTCTTTTCCAACTCTTGTTGTCAGTCGTCCCGAATTAGTTCCAGTATTTCAACCTTTTCTCGAAGGCGTAAAAATTTAATTTGCCCCTTTCACTTCTGAAAACAGTGATTTTGTCAATCAGCATATTGAGTAGTAGCATATAAATATAAAACTTAACAAAACCCTAGTCAAACAAAGAATTGAGTATAAATAAAGCTGGTAATAATCCTGATTTAAGAGCAAAACCAGTGTAGTTACTAATTTAAGTAGTGTAGTGGCTTTTATCACACTGGTTATTTTAGTATAAAAAATTTTATGTTATCTAATCTAGATTTAATTCGAGAGTTTGTGCAAAACTCTATCGATAAAAAAGAAGTTTTGTTGTCAAATCCTGCTTTGACAGCGCAAACAGTATATAAGACTAACCAACTGACAGCAAAAGGCGAAGGTGTGATTGCCACCGTCCAACTATCTAACACACTATCTGAATTCTCGATTTCTCCAAAATCATCCCAGTGGGAATTGATAAATCAGACATTAGCAGAATATAGTTATCTCCTCAAAGGAGAAGTAGATAGTCGGGGTTTCTATCATTATCAATTCTGCGAAGTTCCCAAAGGCTATGAGATGCACTGTACTAAATGTGTACTTCTATGGCGAGCTTGGTGGAAATATCGCAAGTATACTTCAAGATTAGGAATTCCGTTGGAACTTCTGATTAGAAAACGAGATTCATGGTATCCAATTAGAGATTTAGTTATTAGTGACGGACTTCTTTATATCAAAACATTAGGAAGTGAGATAGCACTTGACTCAGGCGACTTGGTTACTTGGTTAAGCAAAGTTGATGTAACCAAAATTAAAGAAATACCTACTACAGAGACATAGATGTGCGAAGGGGCATACACTTATCATCATAATTCGTAATTACTTTGTAGACGCGGTTTCTAATCGCCCTTTTAACGTTAAATTAACTACAGTCGATTCATTATTTTGCAAAGATTTTTGAAAATAGTGTGAAGAAAAATGAAAGGAATTTGGCTCGAAAACAATCAGTTGCAATTACGCACCGATATTCCCATTCCAGAACCACCAGCAGGAGAAGCCTTAGTGCGTGTCTTGCGTGCGGGTATCTGTAACACTGACTTAGAACTACTCAGAGGCTACTATCCCTACACTGGTATTTTGGGACATGAATTTGTCGGCGTGGTTGAAAAAGGGCCAGAACACTTAGTTAACCACCGCGTAGTTGGAGAAATCAACGCTGTGTGTGGGCATTGTCGCTTTTGTCGCAGTGGACAACCAACTCACTGCGAAAATCGTACAGTTCTAGGTATTGTCAACCGGAATGGAGCCTTTGGTGAATATCTCTGTTTGCCCATAGATAACTTACATTTGGTACCTGATAATGTGCCAACAGAAGTAGCAACATTTACCGAACCTATAGCAGCAGCTTTAGAAATTCAGCAGCAAGTGGCATTGCATCCAAACGATCGCGTGTTAGTGGTTGGAGATGGCAAATTAGGGCAGTTGGTAGCCCAGACACTAGCCCTAACTGGCTGTGAACTCTTAGCTGTAGGGCGGCATCAAGAAAAACTTGCCAACTTAGAGGCACGGGGGATTAAAACTGGTTTAGCGAATGCTGTCAAAGATGGATATTTCGATATTTCATTAGAATGTACTGGCAACCCAGAAGGATTTGCGATCGCCCGTCGCGCCCTCCGTCCCCGTGGTACGCTCGTACTTAAAAGTACTTATGCTGGCAACCTCAGCCTAGATGTTTCTTCTTTAGTAGTGGATGAAATCACCCTTATCGGCTCCCGTTGCGGCCCCTTTGCCCCAGCCCTCCAACTATTAGCCACAGAACAAGTTGATGTGAAGCCCCTAATTCATGCGACCTATCCCTTAATTGAAGGGCTTGCAGCTTTTGAACACGCCCAGAGTCGCGGTGTTTTAAAAATATTGCTGGAAATTGGTCAATAGTTATTGAATATTGGGCAAACTCTTTCCCAATCCCCAATCCCTAATCCCTAATACAAATAAGGATTCGTCTTCGGTTGATAGTCAGAACAATCGATCGCTTCTTCTGTATTAGCAATAGATGGGCGTACAGTGCATTTAAGACGGTAATTGTCGGTAAAAAATTGGCAACCTGTACAGGGAATTTGATGCATAAGCTTGGCTGTAGTCACACTATCTCGCGCCGCCATCCAGAGACTCAAAACAACGAGAATAGTTACAGTCCAAGCAACAACAAAGCAAATTGGGACTAAAAAAGGTTGAATCCCATGAAGAAGGAAAGATATCAGTTCTAACACAGTATGTCCTGATACAAATTAGGAATTAGAAGTATATTAACTCCTAATTCCTAATTCCTAACTTCTCAACTATATAGGACTCATATTTGATTTTTTAAATACACGTAGGCTTAACGCACCACCCTTTATGTTTTGGTGCGTTACGGAAGCCGTAACACACCCTACACATACTTAGATTTTTTCAGAAATCAAATACTAGTCCTATAGAAGTATATTAAATGCCAGCATGACCCAGCGCTAAACCTGTTACCAGCATTCCTAGAACAAGGAACGGTTGGGCGCTGGCTTGGTACTTAACGTCATTCTTCACGGGGTCTCGCAGAAAATACATATCCTGTAAAGTAATCTGCGGAATGATTAACAGTACTAGGATTGCTGCATACAAATTCTCATGGATGCTGACGAGATAAGCTGCGATAAATCCTTGAAATACATCAATTGTCACTACACAAATCCATGCCGCAGTGGTGATGCCAAACATTACGGGTAGTGAATTTAATCCTAGCTGGCGATCGCCTTCTACACTCTTAAAATCATTAACAATGGCAATGCCCAATCCAGCCAAGCTGTAGAACATTGTCAAAATCACAATTGTGGAATTGAGTTCGCCAAACAAAGCGTGTCCTGTAGACCAAGGTAGGGTGATATAGCTTGCACCCAAGGCGTAGCTACCTAGCCAGCCGTTTTGCTTGAGTTTCAGGGGAGGTGCAGAATAAATGTAGGCAATGAAAGAACCGATGATTGCGATCGCTGTAATTGTCGGGAATTCATGACCAGACCACACATCTAACACAAATGCCAAACCATTGCCAGCAATCAGTAATACCCAAATCTGAATAATTACCTGGGGTAGGGGAATTGCCCCAGAGGGAATCGGGCGATAGGGTTCATTGATGGCATCGATTTCGCGATCGTAGTAATCATTGAGGATTTGAGTGTAACCTGTCATCAATGGCCCAGCCAGTAGCATACAGGTTAATACTTTCAACACATTTTCCAGTGTCCAAGTATAGTTACCCGAAGATGCCGCACCACAGACTACACCCCAAATTAGGGGAATCCAGGTAATGGGCTTCATTAACTGCAAACGAATTTTCCAAATTGAAGTTTCTCCAGCAGCTGCACCTTTCATCCCCAGCAACTGCCTAGTTTTCGCATTGCGATCGGCAGTTGCTATTGCTTGTTCGCTGGGATTAATTGCTACTGAGTCTATAGCCTCAGTTGGATTGGGGTCTGGGGTAATGGGAGTTGATTCTGACATAAGGCGTATTTTTTTTAGAGTGAGGAGTTAGGAGCAGAGCCGGAGACGCTCCTAACTCCTCACTCTTAACTCCTAACTTTGTTCCTAACTAACTTAAAACGAAATTATCAAATAATTATTCTGAAACTTTGCTCCAGCAACGGATCTACCACTTAAAGCCGAGGGTAGGGGAATATTCCGTCGCTGATCTCCTGCATCTATCGTGACTTCTGGCCCATATTGGGTCAGCTTGACTTGCTTTTTGTCAAAACCTGGCAAGAATAAGCGTACCTGACGATTGGGGATGTCTATTTCAATTGGTTTGGGAGCCTGTAGAGCTTGTGCTTCAAAGTTGGGTAGTGCGTCTATCAATGGTTTCCAGTCATCTACGGGCGAGTCGGGAATGACACTCACAGGTAGGGGGATAAATTCCTCTGACAGATTGACGTTTGTCTCAGGAGACACAAGCAGAACACCACCAACAGTTAAACCAATTTGTTGAGCGCTACCCCACAAATAACGAGCATTTGCTACCTCAATGGGATCTCCTGTGGTCACTAAGAAAGCAGCAAGACGCTTGGGATCGGCAAGCGCGGCTCTCCCTTTTTCCAAGAGATTATTGACTTGGTTAGTGGGCGCTGCAAAGTTATCTGCTGTCCAGTTGATATTGAAAAAGCTGCTAATTAGCGGTTGAATTAAGGGCGATTCAGTAATCGTCTTCCCCAAATCGGAGTTGACAAACAATTGCCGAAATCGCCGGACATACCAACTGAGAGATTCTGGTAAACCCAACATTCGCAACGTTAAAGAGTCACCCGTGCCATCGTAGACGATCGCATCATATTTGCCACTGGCATCATATTCGCGGATAGCATTTAGGGCTAGGGCAGTGTCCATACCTGGTAAGACTACAAGTTCTTGACCAAAAACGTCTTTAAATATGGGCGTGCGGAGATATTGCGCCTCAAGTTTCTTTACTTCGTCCCAGTTGCGCTCAAGCAGTAAAGATGATTTTAACTGTACTACCTGTAATTTGGGAGCGATTTCTTGGGGATCGGCAGCAATGGGAGTATCCAACAGGATTGATAATGTTGGTTCTGCTTGTCCTACCAGAAGTACGCGCTTGCCTTGACTTGCCAATAATTTGGCGGCGGCGATCGCAATTTTGGTACGAGCGGTGCCGCCTTTGCCCAAAAATGTCAATATTAGAGCCATTACTTGATTCCTATTTTCACCGCCGATCTTTTCAATTCCAACTTAGCACTCAATAAAGATTCTCAACCTGGGCTGGAAATTTCAGATGCCAAGAAAAATCCGGATCTGAGTTCTTTACAATTACACAGGTTTAATTTCATCTTCAAAAAACCAAGTGGAAAAATTGTCGTCAAACAGCACTACTACACCGATCCCACCATCAAGGACTTTGTAGCCTTGGATGATACCCACTTGTCCTAGTTTTTTTACAATTGGGGGAGAAACGCGATCGCGCAAGCGAAAGACTTTAACCTTTTGTCCGATTTCCATGCCTAATTACAATCCAACAAACCTTCGTCTCAGTGTACCGGAATCCGTGACTCAGCTTTCACAAATTCAGGGAGTGGGGACTGGGGACTGGCAAAACACCGTTACCCAATGACAAATAACAAAAAGCTTAAAATTAAATCAACACTCAAACAGGTACAACCATGATGTTTGTCACAGCGCAGCAGCTAGAACAGCAAATGCCCGATGCTACTCGGTTGTTAAGTGATGAGCCGGAGATGGAAACTTCATTGCACTATGTCTACGATCGCTATAAAAATCATGTGCGTGTCTTTAAACTCATGGGCACTAGCTACGAGGCAATATCTTTACCAGAGAACCGCTTCTGGTTGGAGGAGTTAGAACTAGGATTGGGTCTTTGGCAAGGTTCTTATCAGCAGACAACAGGTTTGTGGTTACGTTGGTATAATACAGCAGGTTGGGTGCCAACGCGAAGAGAACAAGCAGAGCAAGAGCGCCAATGGGCTGAACTAGAACATCAACGAGCAGAGCGATTGGCAGAATATTTGCGATCGCAAGGAATTTATCCAGATAGCCTAAGTTAGCTAATGGAATAACGCTTAAATCATCCGATGAGTAGACATTCTGAAAAAAATTATGTTTGACTTTTTAAGATTTTTGTGATATGTAAAACTGGCTAGTTTGTGCCAGTGAGTTCTAGGAACCAATTGATAAATTAACTGGTCTTGCCGGGGTAGGATGTGCTTAAGAGCAGAAAAATGGTAATTAGTAAGTTGTGTATTTAACAATACTTTTTCAAATAAAGTTTTTAATGGTAGGCTAGTGCGGCAAACTACTCTCTAAGTAATATAAAATTCGCGAATAACTTGCGTGTGGTGTGTGGTAGTTTTTAAAGATGAGAATTTCGCTTAAAGATAATTCAACTTGGTTGCAAGTGCAGCGCTACTGGGAATTGCTGCACGTTTTGGTAGCGCGGAATCTCAAAGTGCGTTATCGAGGTTCTTTGCTAGGGATTTATTGGTCACTGTTTAACCCGTTGTTCATGACAGGGCTATACAGTGCAATTTTTGGGACAACTTTTGCCTCATATTATAACAACTCAATAATGAATTATGTGTTAGCAGCCTTTACCGGGCTGGTAGTGATCAATTTTTTCTCAGCTTCTACCTCTCAGGCATTAAGTAGTGTAGTGGGTAATGGCTCACTATTAAATAAAATTAGTCTGCCAGTGAGCGTTTTTCCTCTATCGATGATTACAGCAAATGTATTTCAGTTTTCAGTGGGGACATTTCCGTTACTAGCATTGATGACTTTGATTAATTCTAAGAGTTTAGTCAATGTGTTGGCGCTAGTGTTTCCATTTATAGCCCTAGTTTTAGTTTCTACAGGAGTTGGTTTTTTCACAAGTGCTATGTACGTCTTTTTTAGAGACTTGCCTTACTTTTATGAGTTAGTTGTATTTGTACTTTGGCTGAGTAGTCCTATCTTTTATCCAGCAGCTATTGTTCCACCGCAGGTAAGGCAGTTTTTAGGTTTAAATCCATTATCACCAATTATTGAAAGTCTGCGCCAGATTACTTTATCAGGTTCTCTACCGGATTTAGAGTTAATTTGGGGTGCTTTACTTAGTGGAATAATTATTTTAGCTTTAGGATGGACTTGTTTTCACTTGTGGAGACATCAATTTATGGATTTGCTGTGAATGGAAGTAATTCGCCTAGATAATGTTTCGCTGTTGCGACGGACGCAAGAAGAGTTTTCTTATGACCTTAAGAAAACAATGCTATCTGTTTTAGAAGGGAAATATCGTCAGCCAGTGAAAAAGTTAGTACTGGATAAAATTGATTTCGTAGTTCAAAAAGGCGATAAAATTGGTATTATTGGTGCGAATGGCTCCGGTAAATCCACTCTTCTAAAGGTAATTTCTGGAATCTTGCAACCTACGAGTGGAACAGTACGGGTGCGAGGCAAAATTGCGCCTTTGATTGAATTAGGAGCAGGTTTTGATCCGGAAATTTCCGTAATGGATAATATTGTGCTGTATGGTGTACTGCTGGGATATTCTAGATCAGAAATGCGGAATAGAGCGCATTCAATTTTGGAGTTTGCAGAATTGCAAGATTATGCTTTTGTTCCAGTCAAGGGATTATCTTCAGGCATGGTGGCAAGGCTGGGTTTTTCTATTGCAACAGATGTGCAGCCTGACATTCTAATTCTAGATGAGGTGTTATCTGTAGGGGATGAAAGTTTTAAAAACAAGTGTAAGCAACGGATTGAAAAATACTGGGATGACAAGGTAACTATTTTAGTAGTATCTCATGATTTAAAATTTATCAAAGATTCTTGTCAAAAATCTATATGGTTAGATAAAGGTAAAATCCAATTAACTGGTAGAGCTGGCGATGTTGTAAATAAATACTTAAACTCTGTAGATAAGTAAAAAGGCCAGTAATTAATGGATAGGAAAAATCATAAAAATAATCTCGGCTTCACTTTATCCTTTGCAAACAATGAATCCCGGAAAGTCACGCCAAAAGTTTATTATTGGGAGCGTTTTTAATAACAGTTAAACATATCTTAACTTCAGTATTTGCAATAATTAAGACTAAACTTTCTGGCATTAGCATTACGTATTCAATCGTTTAGTTTGGTCAAGTTGAGAAGTCAGTAGAGCTTTGAGGTAAAGAATAGTGGTAGATCAAAACATACATTCATCAAATAATTTTAAAATCCAAAACTGGGGTACTTTTGACGTTTCCAACTATGGAGATTTAATCTTTCCACTAATACTGGATTTTGAAATAAAAAAACGAATTTCTGAAATAGATATCACGCTTTATTCCCCACAAGGAGGCCAATTTGAGCCAGATCCGAATAGATATGTAAAAAGAATTATTAGATTAGAAGAAGAAGGATTCTTGAATGAAATATTAAACTATAAAGGCATTGTTTTAGGGGGAGGTGATATTATCCGATTTGATGATGCCGCTATGGTATCTGTTTATGGGATTTCTCAAGAAGAAACAGAACAAAAAAGATCATATCGTGTTTTTATAGAAGATTTAGGAAAGCTTTCTTCTTTGATTCCTGTAATTTGGAATTCAGTAGGAATACCTTTTGATTTTGATAATAATCAAGCATTCTTTTTAAGAAAAAATCTTGATAAAATTCCTTATATAAGTGTAAGAGATGCTTTGTCAAAGGAAAAATTAATCAATGCTGGCATTGAGAAAGAAATTTATATTGTTCCAGATACTGCTTTTTTAGTTGCTCGTTACTATCCTAAAGGAAACCTTGCAGATATACATCAAGATATTATTCAAACTAATGAATTTCCAGAATATGGCAAGGTTTTGTGTTTTCAGGTTAATTTTGATGCTATCAAGTATCTCAAAGAATTAGTAATAGCAATTGAGAAGCTAATTGAATTAGAACCTGAACTAGAGATTGTATTTTTACCGATTGGTTTGTGCCATAACGATCAACTAACTTTACAAACATTACAAAAAGAGATAAGCAAGAAAACATTTTTAGTACATGGCAATATAGATACTCGTAAAATTGCTACTATTATTGCTTACTCAGATTATTTTGCTGGTACAAGCTTACATGGCAATATTACAGCCTATGCCTATGGCATTCCTCATCTGTTTATGAATTTTTCTAATTTAGAAAAAATCAAAGGTAATGCAATAATTATGGAAAGTGAGCAGAGTGTTATTACTCAAGTTAGTATGCTTGAAACTTCTTTGCTTAAATTAATTAAACAACAAAAAAATTGGGATAGACCTTTATCACAACTTATTAAAAAAATTGATACCCACTTTGACAAGATTGCAGATATTTTACAAAAATCTCCAAATGTTGTCTTACCTATTAATGAAGTAATTAAGTATGTCGATGATATTAGTACAGTATTGCGGGTTTATATTACAGATAAAAAAATAAAACCATACGAAAAACAAAGAGAAGAATTAAATTACCAAGCACAAGAAATAAAATATCAATTAGAGCGAGGGCAGTCTAATTTACAACAGACTCAGGATCAATTAGAGCGATGGCAGTCTAATTTACAACACACTCAGACAGAATTAGAGCGATCGCAGTCTCATCTACAACAAACTCAGACAGAATTGGAGCGATCGCAGTCTCATCTACAACAAACTCAGACAGAATTGGAGCGATCGCAGTCTAATTTACAACAGACTCAGGCGGAATTGGAGCGATCGCAGTCTAATTTACAACAGACTCAGGCGGAATTGGAGCGATCGCAGTCTAATTTACAACAGACTCAGGCGGAATTAGAGCGATCGGAATTCCAAGTACAACAGACTCAAATAAAACTGAATTTTCAGAGAATCACCACTCGTCTCAGATTTTTGAATAATCCACTAATAAAAATTATTACAAAATTTTATGGACTAAATGAAATATTTCCTACTGGATACCTGCAAGGTAATTTAGAAACACCAAGACTTAAAGAAAATAATATTAATGATAACTTGCTAGTTTCAGGCTGGCTTTTCAGTAGAGAAGCCAAAATTAAATCTCTTATCTTAGTGAGAGACAATTTGCTAGAAAATAAAATTGAGTACGGATTTTCCCGACCTGATGTATATCAAGCATATCCAGATGTGGAACATGCAGGTTCATCAGGATTTATCCATAGTTTGAGTTTAAACAATCAACACTCCGGCTACATAGATATTCAAATTTGGGCAATCTTTGAAACTGGACAACCAATTTGTTGTTTTGCCAGACGTGTTAATTTTCAACCTCTCAGTCGAAATAACTATGTAAAAAATAAAGGGAGTCTAAGGAATCTTCTTTTATTTGTGCGTAGTGTGGTAATCAAGGCCATAACTGCCTATAAACAGGGAAGATTACCACTTTCTCCAGCTTTATGGATTTATCATCTACGACGTTATTATAGGCAAATTCAGGATTTTCAAAATACAGAGATAAAATACTCAGGCATAATTCATCCCTGGCAAACGCAAGATTTATATCAAAGATGGCTTCAGACTAATGTATTGTCATCAAGTCTTTTAAGCAGGATGAAAAGAGATGCTGAAAAACTGGCCCCAAAGGGAGTAAAGATTAGTATTGTCGTACCTGTTTACAACACTCCTAAGAATTTTCTCAAAGAAATGATTGACTCAGTAAGAAGTCAAATATATACAAATTGGGAATTATGCATTGCTGATGATGCCTCTACCAAGCCTCATCTTAAAGAATTGTTGCAACAAGTAATGGCAGAAGATTCACGAATCAAAGTCATTTTTCGCCAAGAAAATGGCCATATTGTAGAGGCTACTAATTCTGCATTGAAAATTACCACAGGTGATTATGTAGCGCTGCTGGATCATGATGACATTTTATCTAGTGATGCACTATTGCATGTTGCCGAATGTATAGACAAACATCCTGAAGTAGACTGGATTTATACTGATGAAGACAAAATAAACGAATCTGGATACCACTTCGATCCACAAATGAAGAGTTCGTGGAATCCTGAGATGGCAATTACTCACAACTTCACTCACCACCTGACAGTTATCCGCAAAACTCTGATTGATCGACTTGATGGAATGCGAAAGGGGTTTGAGGGCGCGCAGGATCTCGATTTATTTTTGCGTGTGAGTGAAAAAACAACACCAGATAAAATTCAGCACATCCCTCATGTATGTTATCACTGGCGAACACATCCTGAGAGCACTGCTTCACATGGTACTCAAAAGCAGTACGTATTTGATAGCGCCTACAATGCTATAGAAGATGCAATTCAACGTAGGGGTTTAAGAGCTAAAACGTTTTTACCCCCAATTGCTAAACAACATGGCTTATGCTTGCACCAGATCAAATGGGATAATTCCCTAATAGCAGAAAATCCTGTCACAATTGTTATTCCTACAAAGGATAGAGTAGACCTATTAAAAAAATGCATTTCCAGTCTAGAAAAAACCGTAGATCGGCGCTTTGTAAAACTATTAATAATTGATGACTGCTCGACAGAACAATCAACTCACCAATACTTTAAAAAATTACAAGAAGACTATGTATTGCAATGTCGCGTTATTCACTCCAAACGTAAAATAGATGTTTTTAATTATGCCCATTTAATGAATTTAGCTTGCGAGCACATCGATACACCGTATATGCTTCATCTTAATAATGATGTACAAGCATTAGAGCTAGGTTGGTTAGAAAATATGGTTGGTTGGATGTCTATAGATGGTGTGGGCGTAGTTGGCGCTAAACTTTTATATCCCGATAACACTATTCAACACGCTGGAGTTGTCGTTGGGCCGCACAATGGACTTGCCGACCACTTATTTAATCATTTGCATAAAGAGGAAATTGGCTATATTTGTTTACCCCATGCAGCACGGAACGTTTCAGCAGTGACGGGTGCTTGTATGCTAACTTCAACCAACTTGTATCGCGAACTTGGTGGCTTTGATGAAGATAATTTTGCAGTCGAGTATAACGATGTTGATTATTGCTTACGCGTATTGCAATCTGGAAAACGTATTGTTTATACACCTCAAACCATCCTGATACACGAGACTAGCGCATCTAGAGGTAAAAGTTATAACCCCAGAGAACATATTAACTTTATTAAAAAATATAAGGACTTTACAGATCCATTCTTTAGTAGAAATTTAAATATAAATTCTATGCTAATGGCTATTAATCCTTACCATTATAGCCATGTAAATAGAATATCAAAGGCAAAAATTCTCTTTATTACTCACAATCTAAATCTAGAAGGAGCACCACTAATTGTTTATAATTATGCTCGTTATTTTGCAAGCAAAGGTGGTTATGATATATGTGTAATTTCTTCTAAAGATGGTATTTTGCGACAAGAGTATGAGGATTTAAATATTCCGGTTAAAATTTTGCCAGAAACATTATCTTTACAAAAAGAAAATTTACAAAAGTATCACCACCGTCTCCAAGAAATCGGCGAAAGTCTGAACTTAAAATCCTATGACTTAGTAGTATGTAATACGTTACTCAGCTTTTGGGGTATAGAGTTAGCGAAACTCTTTAAGTTGCCAACTATCTGGCATATTCATGAAAGTCAAAATCTAGATACGAGCATCAATAATTTCTTTAGTCATGCATCTAAAGAAATTACACAGAAAATATTGCCAGATTGTTTTGTCAATGCTACTAGAGTAATTTATCAGGCTGAAGCTACGCGCAGAATTTTTCATCAATTTGATATCAAAGGAAATTTCCGCACTATACCAGGGGGAATTGACTTAGAAAAAATAAAATATTTTCGGAATACGCATAATAAATCTCATCTGCGGGATAAGTATAAAATTAATCAAGAACATCTGGTAATTTCTATAATTGGAACTACCTGTGAGCGCAAAGGTCAACACATCTTTATCGAAGCTATTAAAGAGTTGGAGAAACTTTGTCCCGACAAGTTTGCTAATATATCTTGTCTCATAGTAGGTGCAAGAAATAGTACATACATAGATAGCAACTATCTAGACTTATTAAAGCGTCAAATACAAGACTTATCGCTTAAGAACGTTTCCATTTATTTTGAAACCATAGATGTTTATGATTTTTATGCGTTGAGTGATATTTTTGTCTGTGCATCTTTTGAAGAGTCTTTTCCCAGAGTATTGCTAGAAGCAATGGCATTTGAATTAAAGATTATCAGCACTGATGTATTTGGCATTCCAGAAATAATCAATGATGGGGGTGAAGGCCATTTAGTACAGCCAGGGGATGCCAAAGCCCTAGCTGCTGCAATTTATAAATGCATCATTGAGCCAGATATATCAGATCGTTTGGCAAAAAATGGTTACGCAAAAGTCTGCCGAATGTTTGATAACAATAATCTTCTTCAACAGCATTGGTTACTGGCGAAAGAAGTTATTTTGAGCCAGTCTTAAACAAAAGTTTCAACAGCATTTAGGGTATAAAACCCGTCAATAAAGTTTTCACATCTTAATCTCTTATCATTTTTATAATTTCCCCTAAAAATCCATGTTTAATATTATGAAGAAACATTTTAATATATTGGGTATAATTATATGCCTGTATATTTTTTTAGCATTTTTGCCCTTGCCTATCGGAATAGG
Source organism: Nostoc sp. 'Peltigera membranacea cyanobiont' 232 (assembly GCF_002245985.1). NCBI lineage: Bacteria > Bacillati > Cyanobacteriota > Cyanophyceae > Nostocales > Nostocaceae > Nostoc > Nostoc sp. 'Peltigera membranacea cyanobiont' 232. The sequence continues at coordinate 81,943 of NZ_NOLK01000009.1, read as the reverse complement.
AATAGGGCTTGATCGATCTTGGCAATATGCAATTAGTCGTGCAGCCTTAGAGAAATTTGTTTTTGGTAAAGATATCATCTTCACCTATGGGCCATTAGGTTATCTGATTGGTGGTTCTGTATTAGACCAAAACTTTTATCCAATATTATTATTTCGCTTAATTGCTGAATCAATAACATTTTGTATCACTATTACAACAATTATAATTCAAAAAACCAAATTTCACAAATTTTTACTATCTACTAGTATATTTTTTGCTTATTTGCTTGGTTTATCTATCGATTATAAAATTATATTTGCACTCATAATGATATTGTCTTGGGAAAATATTATTAATAAAAAAAATATCAGATTGTGGGCTTTAGGACTTGGTTCAATATCCGGCTTGTGTTTGCTTACAAAGTTTAATATTGGAGTTTGTACGTTAGGAATAATTATTATAGTAATCTTAGCTAAAATCTTTCAAGATTTTAAATATAAATCTAATTTATCCACAAGCTTATTTGCTTTATCAGACGCTGTGATAGCAGCATTGACTTCATCTTTTTTATTATTAAATCCCCATTTAGTTGAAAATTTTAAGCAGATAAGTTTATGCATATTTTTGGCAAGTGTTTTCGGCATATTATTTTGGTTAATAAAAACACAACTATTAAATAATGCTAATAGAATCGATGGAAAATTTTATCCTATAATCTCTTTCAAAAATGGTTTTTACATAGCATATGCGTTTGCTATATTGATGATAAATTTTTATTTTTCTCCTCTATTAACAAATTATTTAAAGGGTTCACTAGAAATTTCTTCTGGCTATTCTAGCGCTATGAGCATAGTTGGCTCTTATTGGGAGTTAGGATTTGCAATTGTAGGACTTGTCATGGTCTTGTTAATTTTGATCCAACTCATGCGTGAAGAATTTTTAGGACTGGGGTTAGCTTTAGCTTTTACTCTATGGATGAGTTTCAAGCATGGTTATGTTCGCCAAGATGGACATGTTCATTTTTTTATACAATCTTTACTTATAATTTCTTCTATAGCAATTATAAAATTAAGGAATAGATTTAAATTATTAAAAAAAATAACTTTGATTTACTTATTTTCCATTATTTCGATATATTGTTTAGCACCAACATATTTTGGTCAGCCTAGTGTGAATATGGCATTTAGCATAGGTCAAATTTTTAGTCCCATAAATGTAATTAATAAAGTATCAGCTTTACTCAACCCAGAAAAACTGCGCTTGAATATAAATAACAATAGTAATTTAGAATTATCAAAAGTCAGACTACCTGATAAAGTATTACAAGTATTAAATAATCATGCAGTAGATATTATTCCTTGGGAAATTTCAATGGTGGAGTCAAATAAACTCAACTGGCAGCCAAGACCTATATTTCAGTCTTATGCTGCCTATACTAAGTTTCTCGATAGCACAAATTTGAGTAGCATCTCAAGCAAATCACCGGATTATATAATATATAACTTTACAGCTATTGATAATAGACATCCTTTTTTTGATGAGCCATCTACATTTTCTTACATAGCTTGTAATTACAAATTGTCTTCAGAATTAAACGAATTCATAAATACACCTGCACTTATTAATTTGATAGTATTGCAAAAGCGCGATATAAATATATGTTCTTCGTCTATTAAGACTAAAGAATTATTACTAAAATGGAATCAGTCTACAAACTTGACTGATACTTCTTCTTTAGTCCGTGCATCTATTAAGTTTGAATATTCATTATTGGGAAAAATATACAAAACTATATTTAGAGCACCACTTGTAAACATTAATATTGATTTTAAAGATGCATCTTACTCTTCTTTTAGGATAATTCCAGAGAATTCTGAGAATGGCATCATAATTAGCCACTTACCTTTAAACGAAAATCAAGCTTTTTCATTCTTTCAAGGGCACTTGAATCAGCGAGTTCAATCGTTTAAGTTTTCTACATCTAATCCTATTTTGTACAAACCAAATATCCCGCTAATCCTTGATTCGTATCATATTCTAGATTAATCTATTAGTATTAAAGACGAATTTATTGATATATATATCAGCATGAAAATAAATCACCTTTTTGCAAGAGCCAATTGAGAGATTATGTTCAATAAAAGTCTTCCACTCCCAAAAACAAAGCTACTCTTATTAGTTGCCTATTCACTACCATTTATTCTACTTTTGTGGTTTGTTACTAGCTTCAGTGTGAACGTACCCTTTTGGGACGATTGGCAAATGGTAAAATTTTTTGAAAAAATTTATAGTGGTAATGCAAATTTCGGAGATTTTTTTGCTCAACACAACGAGCATCGCATTTTTTTTCCAAAAATAATATTTGCTATCCTTGCATTTTCCTCGAAGTGGAACATTAAATTAGAAAATTATTTTAGCCTTTTACTGGCTTTAGTAAATTTCGTTCTTTTATATAAAATTGCAGCTTCTACTTACAATAAAAATAATATCTTATTATTTCATTTATTTAATTTCACAACTTGTATTGTAAATTTTTCTTTAATTCAGTGCGAAAATTGGTTATGGGGATTTCAAATATCTTGGTTATTAATAAATACGTGCCTAATCCTAGCAGTTTTCATTCTTACTGTACCTAAAAATTTGCATCCTAATTCCAGACTATCACTTGCATCTCTTTGCTGTTTTATTGCTAGCTTTTCGTTGGCTCATGGATTACTGTCTTGGCTGTCACTACTCCCATCAATATACTTACTTGAAGGGAGAACTAAACAGAAACAAATCAGGATTTTGGTATGGATGTTACTTTTTTGTTTTTGTGTTGCCATCTATTCTATTGGTTATGAAAAGCCTTCTTACCATCCTAGTATCTTCTTTATTTTACAGCAGCCATTAATTGCATCTGAATATTTCTTCTCTATCATAGGTTATTCGTTAGGCCAAAATATTTGGCCTCCTGTAGTTACTGGACTAATAATATTATTAATTTTTTCATTTTTTAATGTTTTATGTTTCAAAAATTATCAATCAGAGTTTGCCAAGAAAGCAGCCCCCTGGCTATCATTGGGTTGGTTTGCCATTTTGTTTGCATTAATTACTACTGTTGGTAGAGCTGGTTTTGGTGTTGGGCAAAGTGTAGCACCAAGGTATGTAACTGTTTCGATATTATTAGTCATCTCTTGCCTACAATTGTGTCGATTATGGATATATAAATGGCAAAATGCAGACAAAAACACATATATATTTTCAGGATTTGGCCTAGGATTTTTAATATGTCTTTTTGTTTTTAGCTCTAATAATAGCATTGTAGAAGGACAAAATATTTTGGTTCAAAGAAAGTTTGGTCAAAATTGCTTAGAACTTATAAATTTTATAGATCAATCTATCAGTAATTCACCTAGCAACTGTTTAAATATTCTTGCTCCAGACCAATTAAAGATACGAGAACTAAGTAAAACTCTTCAAAAATTAGAGTTTAGGGATTTTCCTCGAAATATAACTTTTATCACTAAAGCTGAGAAACTTCACGGTTACATTGACTTTCCCCCAACAATAAAACAAGCATTAAATCTACGCAGGAGTGATCCTTTAAGGTTGTATGGCTGGGGTATTCTCCCTGAAGACCAAGAACAACCACCAATAGTTTTACTGTCCTATGGCAATAATCAATCATTTTTTGCCATTGGGCTTATAAATTCAAACAGACCTGATATAGCTACAGCTTTCAATTCAAGTCTTTATAAGACATCAGGTTGGGAAGCAAATGTTTCTCTAAGGTCGATACCAGCAGGTGAAACTGTAATTAAGGCTTGGGTTTTTGACCGAAAACGTCAACAGTTCATACAGTTGAATGGTGAACCAAAGATAAAAGTGGTTGAGTAAAAAAGAAACCTAGTCTAGAAAGCATTGCATTTCTTATTGGAACCATAAAGGGAGTAATAGAGCCAAAATGCTAAAAACAATGTTTCGCTCAAAAATACTGAAGTTTCTATTAGGTGGTGGTTTAGCAGCGACACTAAATTTAGCACTGATTTATTTAATAATTGAAAAGCTAGGATTCAATACACCTTTTTTGCGTAATATAGCCAATATAATATCAATTGAAATTTCCCTAATATTTGGTTTTTTTATATACCGAACTTGGGTTTGGACTGGAGGCGTTTGGAACATTAGAGAAGTATTTTTACGACAACTTCCTCTGTACCATGTTTCTGCTGGAGTTGCAGTCATTACTCGCATTTTATTTATATTTCCTATTCTAGATTGGTTGAAAATTAACTATGCCATCAATACTTTTATAGGCGCACTTTTGAGCGCATCGATTAACTATCTGATTAGCGATCGCTTTGTCTTTAAAACACCATTAAAAAAAACTTATAACAAGTTACAGACAAACAATTCGCCAGATACATATTATCCAGAGGCATTGGCTCCAGCTCTATCAGTAAATTCTAGATTCAGAAAAGCTGAATCAAATAATACAGATACTTCCAATTCAAATGTCAATACTTTATCAATAGTAATTCCAGCCTACAACGAAGAAGACTGTATAGTTCCAACTGTTCAGACTATTAGCAAAATTTTGGAACAGGAAAAAATAGATTACGAAATTTTAGTTGTTAATGACAACAGCAAGGATAAAACAGAAGAATTGTTGCAACAAATGAATTCTCAAAATAATAAGCTGCGTTATGTAAATAATTATTATCCTAACGGCTTTGGCTTTGCAGTTCGCTGTGGGTTAGAAAATTTTACAGGAGATGCCGTAGCGGTTGTTATGGCAGATAGTTCAGATGCACCAGAAGACATCGTATTTTACTACCATAAGCTGCAAGAAGGCTACGATTGTGTTTTTGGTTCCCGCTTCATTAAAGGAGGTAAAGTAATTGACTATCCCAGTCACAAATTAATTGTAAATCGTTTAGCGAATCTTTTTATTCAGATACTATTTGGCTTGAAATTTAACGACACTACTAATGCATTTAAGATTTATCGTAAAGACGTTATTGAAGGTATCTCTCCATTAGTATCTCACCATTTCAATTTAACAGTAGAAATCCCACTCAAAGCCATAGTTAGAGGATACTCTTATACAACTATTCCTATAACTTGGAGAAATAGAACTACAGGGGTTTCTAAGCTAAAGCTCAAAGAAATGGGCAGTCGATATTTGTTTATAGTTCTCTATATCTGGCTAGAAAAACATTTATCGCGTGGAGATTATCATTTAAGCAAAAAAAGACTGCTAATCAATCAAAGGTTTAAATCAAATGGCTGAGAATATTCTGATTTTAGGAGGAGCTGGTTTTATTGGCAGTTCCTTAGCAATTAATTTAAAAAAGCATCACCCGTTTTGGAAAATTATATGTTTTGATAATCTCCGAAGGCGTGGTTCAGAATTAAACCTTCCTAGATTTAAAAATTTAGAAATTGACTTTATTCACGGCGATATTCGCTCCCCTAGCGATTTAGATCCCAGAATTTTTAACGTCGATACCATCATTGATTGTTCTGCTGAACCTTCTGTCCTTGCAGGATTTACCTCTCCACAATATGTGCTGCAAACGAATTTATTAGGAACTATCAATGTCCTTGAACTAGCTAGACAAATCGATGCTCGTTTACTCTTTCTCTCCACTAGTCGTGTTTATCCGATTGAAACACTTAAGTCAGTTAACTTAGTAGAACTACCAACCCGCTTTAGCATTGCTCCTGAACAGATAATATCGGGAGTATCTCATCTTGGTATAGCAGAGGAATTTCCACTTCAAAGCTACCGTTCTCTTTATGGTACTACCAAACTTGCCTCGGAAATGCTAATCGAAGAGTATCGCCAAGCTTATGGTATTCAGGCAATAGTCAACCGTTGTGGCGTGATTACAGGGCCTTGGCAGATGGGTAAAGTTGACCAAGGTGTTTTTGTTTTGTGGTTAGCCGCACACTATTTTGAAAAATCTCTAAGCTACATAGGCTATGGCGGTACAGGTAAACAAGTTAGAGATTTATTGCATATTGAAGATTTGTTGAATTTGATTAATTATCAGTTAGAACATTTTTCAAAACTTGATGGGGATGTTTTAAATGTTGGTGGTGGTGTTGATAATAGTCTATCTCTATTAGAGACTACTAAACTATGCGAGACAATAACTGGTAAATCTATTCCTATCAAATCAGAAGAAATAGCTAGACAAGGTGATATCCCTATTTATATTACGGATTCCTCCACGATCATATCTAAGACTGGATGGAAACCAATCATGAATCCAGAACGAACTCTCCGAGATATTTATAACTGGATTATTGAGTATGAAAAAATGCTTGAGCCTATATTATCTTAAGCTGTTTAGTAAAAACCAACTTTTTGCGATCAAAGACCTATGAAACAAGAAGAATACCTTAAAAACCTTTACTCTAATCGTTTTGACCATCAACAAAGAAGAGCTAAAATAGCATTGTGGAAAACTTTAATTGAGGAGTTTTTACAAAAGCATGTGGGGAAAGACTCAATTACTTTAGATATTGGGGGAGGCTATTGTGAGTTTATCAATAATATTCAAGCAAGAAAAAAATACTTAATCGATCTCAATCCTGATTCTCAGGCATTTGCTAATCCTGATGTCAATGTTCTCAATCTGGATATTTTGAACAGAGCAGAACAGGAGAAAATAACGGAGCGCTTTGACAAAATATTTGTTTCAAACTTTTTTGAACATTTAAACAATAAGGAGGAGCTAGTTGAAGTTTTGTTATTTTGCTTTAACTACCTCAAACCTGGAGGATCAATATTAATAATACAGCCAAACTTCAAATATTCTATTAAAGAATATTATGATTTTATCGATCATCAATTACCAATCACCCATCTTTCTCTTCAAGAATTATTACATACTATTGGTTTCAAAATTGATGTTTTAATTCCCAGATTTTTGCCATATTCAACTAAAGGTAGACCAGGGTCGCCTAATCTTTTGAAGCTTTATCTCAAGTTACCATTCCTTTGGAATTTTTTGGGAGGGCAGATGTTTATCAAAGCATCTAAATCCTTCTAGTTTAACTCCCAGTATAAGCCCATTTTATCCTAAACTGTTGATTGTATTGTGTGTGAGTCAAAATATTATGCCTACCGTTTTAATTACTGGTTCCTCTGGTCTAATTGGTTCAGAATCAGTTCATTTTTTTGCCCAACACGGTTTTCATGTTGTGGGTATCGATAATAATATGCGGGCGGTATTTTTCGGTGAATCTGCTTCCACAGACTGGAATCGTCGTATCCTAGAAGATAAATATGGTGAGAGCTATCGTCACTATGATATTGATATCCGCGATCGCTTCGCAATAGAAAACCTATTTCAAGAATATTCCTCCGATATTTGTCTGATTATTCATACAGCAGCACAACCATCCCATGACTGGGCAGCAAAAGACCCTCATACAGATTTTACAATTAATGCCAACGGTACTTTAGTATTACTAGAAGCAACTCGACAATACTGCCCTGATGCAATTTTTATATTCACCTCAACCAACAAAGTCTATGGTGATACTCCTAATTATCTACCCTTGCAGGAGTTAGAAACTCGCTGGGAAATTGAACAAAATCATCAATATACAGATGGCATTGATGAGTCAATGACAATTGACAACTCCAAACATTCTCTATTTGGTGCTTCTAAAGTTGCCGCAGATATACTAGTTCAAGAATATGGTAAATACTTCGGTATGAGAACTGCTAGCTTTAGAGGAGGTTGTCTGACTGGGCCGAACCATTCTGGTGCTCAGTTGCACGGCTTTCTTGCGTACTTAATGAAATCTACTATGACTGGCAAAACTTACACTATATTTGGCTATCAAGGCAAACAGGTTAGAGATAATATACACTCTTATGATCTTGTCAATGCTTTTTACCATTTTTATCAAAATCCGAGATGTGGAGAGGTTTATAATATTGGGGGTTCTCGCTATAGCAATTGTTCTATGTTAGAAGCAATATCAATTTGCGAAAATCTCGTAGGTAAAAAGCTGCAATCCACTTATACAGAACAGAATCGCTGTGGAGATCATATCTGGTATATTTCAGATGTAAGAAAGTTTCGTTCTCACTATCCAACTTGGGAATATAAATATAATCTTCAACAGATACTAGAGGATATTTATTATACTCAAGCATCTAGAAAACCAACTCATCTAAAACTAACTAAATAATTATTCCCAAATACTAGTTTAACTAAAATCTGTGAAAGCCCTGCCCACGTTATAGTCTGTTCGGCTCAGAACAATACTGTTGGAAAAGTTGCACATCTCGTTATGTCAAATTTATAAATTCAACTCCAATGCAGGATAAAGAAAAAATTGGCATTGTTTTAGCAACTTATAATCCTCAAATTGAATATTTTAAGAAACAGATCCAGTCTATTCAAAACCAGACTTGGCAAAACTGGGTTTGTTATATAGTTGATGACTGCTCCCAACCTAAATATCAAGCTGAAATTAAAAAGATTGTTGGTAATGATTCACGATTTATCTGCCATTTTCATAGTGATAATCTTAAGCATTATTACAATTTTGAGCGTGGTTTGCAATACTGTGTTAATGACTTTACAATTACAGCGATCGCCTTTTCAGATCAAGATGATATTTGGCAAGCAGAAAAGCTAGAAATATTGATAGCAAAACTGCGCTCAGAACAATTACTTTTAGTCCATTCTGATCTGGAACTTATCAATAGTTACGACGAAACTATCAATCCTTCTACGTGGAATTTTGAAGAACGTAATCCTGAAAACGCTACTGTAGAATTGTTATTACTTCGCAATGTGGTAACAGGATGCTCTTTATTATTTTGTACTTCTTTGATACCCTATATTCTTCCCTTTCCCCAACATCAAATTGCTTGGCATCACGACTGGTGGGTAGCTTTGGTTGCAATTCAAAAAGGTAAAATTGGCCATATTCGGCAACCATTAATCCGTTATAGAATTCACAGTTCTAATACAGTTGGGGTAGTGCAAGATGCTGGGAAGATATACACTGAATTCATAGTATGGGCTAGTAAGAAATATAAAATTACGGGTAAGAGCTATTTATTTCATTATAACTTGAGTAAAGCACTTTATGATCGTTTTCAGCATGAAACTAATTCAAGCCGAGCTAATCCTTTTGATACTCTACGATTAGATTTCGGTTTACCTATTCTCAAGCTTTGCTACCAAAGTTGGTGCATGGGATATGGTTCTGAAGGCATAGCACTACGAATTTGGATTCTCAAAGTATTATTCGATCTTAAACAAGTTCAAAAACTGCTACTTAAAATATTTACAATACGTTAAAGAACCAAGAATAGTACCCAAAGAAAATGACACGGAAACAACCCATTGCAGTATCGATTATTTTAGTTAACTATAATGGATCAGAAGTTTTACTAGACTGTTTAAACTCTATAAAAAAATTTATTGATATACCTGCTTATGAAATTATTGTTGTAGATAATGCCTCTAGCGATGGTAGTTTTGAATTAATTGTAGAAAAATTTCCTGAAGTTAGTCTAATTAGACAAGCTACAAATCGCGGTTTTGGAGCAGGAAATAATGTAGGAGCAAAAGTTGCTAATGGAGAATTTTTATTATTATTAAATACTGATACTATAGTTATTAGTAATATTATACCGCATTTAATTGAGTTGATGCAAGCAGATGCACAAGTAGGAATTATTGGGCCAAAATTGCTGAATCCTGATGGTACTTTACAAATTTCTGTTTCGCCAGCATTAGGAATTAAAGGGGAATATCAAGCTCGTCGGCTGCATCGAGATTATCAAAATATCTCTCAGCAAAATTTGATTGAGCAGAAATTCCAAGAAATTCAAGAAGTCGATATTGTTGTAGGGGCGGCTTGTTTTATGCGTTCAAGTTTATTTCATAAATTAGGTGGATTTGATGAAAACTTTTTCATGTATTTTGAAGAATCCGATTTATGCCAAAGAGCGCAGTATCAAGGATATAAAATTATCTACACGCCTCATGTATCTTTAATCCATTTGAAAGGATATTCGATTCAAAAGGCTGCGAATATAATGGCTATTGAATATAGACGTAGCCAGATTTATTACTATCAAAAGCATCGTCCTTTCTGGGAAAATATACTATTACGTATATATCTTTTTTATAAATTCTTTGGAGAGTTTATAACCACAACTAATCCGAATAGTTTAAAGATTATTATTTTGTTATTTACAGTAAAATAATATCCTATTCAAACACCTATGTCTAATTAATAATGTAGTAATTATATTATGCCTATATTAGTAAATTTATCTTTTGCTCCGGCACAGCCAACAGGTTGGTTAAGTTATAGTCTGAATTTATTAAAAGAGCTAAAAAATTTAGATATTGATGTATTAAGTCCAATTGAAATTTCGGGTATAAGATGTCATCAGTCACCACCAGAGATGACGACGGATTTTGGTATGAAAGGGCATTTAAAGCGTCTGTTATGGACGCAATTTAAACTGCCAAATTTATATCGAAAGATGAAGTCTACATTACTATTTTCTCCTATCCCAGAGGCTCCTCTATTTTCTTCCTGTTCTTATGTAGTTACTGTTCATGATTTAATTCCTTTAAGATTTCCCCAATGGTTTTCTAGAACGCAGCGGCTTTATTGCAGCTATTATATTCGTGCTGTAATAAGACAATCAAAGCACGTTATTTGTGATTCAATGGCAACGGCTGAAGATTTAAGCAAATTTTTGGGAGTTACCGAAGACAAAATAACTGTGATTCCACTAGCGTATGACAGCGAAAAGTTTCGTTTTTTGGATTTACCAACGCAAAATTATTTCCTTTATTTAGGACGACATAATCCTCACAAAAATTCTGAACGCTTAATTACTGCCTTCGCCGCACTACCTAACCGCCAAGATTACGAACTTTGGTTAGCAGGGCCAAGCGATCGCCGTTATACCCCAGTTTTAAAAGCGCAAGTTGAGAAACTAGGCATAACTAATCAGGTGAAGTTCCTTGACTATATTCCTGACAGCGAATTGCCAAAAATTATCAATGAAGCGATCGCTCTGGTTTTCCCCAGTCTCTGGGAAGGTTTTGGTTTACCTGTCTTGGAAGCAATGGCTTGTGGTACTCCCGTCATTACCTCCAATCTCTCCTCCTTACCAGAAGTGGCTGGAGATGCGGCGATTCTGATCGATCCCTACAAAATCGGAGAAATTACAGAAGCGATGCAGGCGATCGCAACTAATTCGGGGTTGCGATCGCGCCTTTCTAGCCAAGGTATTACTCACTGTCAACAATTCAGTTGGGAAAAAACAGGAAAAGCAACCGTCGAAGTTTTATCCCGCTACATATAAAAGATAAACTAACACCATAATTAGATGTCAGGATTTAGGATTTTGTCCAGATTTCAGATTATCTTGACTAATGACTTATAAATAATCCTCAATCCCTATGAAAGCACTAATTCTCTCTGGCGGGAAAGGTACACGCCTACGTCCCCTCACCTATAGCGGAGCTAAACAACTCGTACCAGTTGCGAATAAACCCGTTTTGTGGTATGGCATTGAAGAAATGGTCGCTACTGGGATTACTGATATTGGCATCATCATCAGCCCGGAAACTGGAACAGAAGTTCAAGGAAAAACCGGAAATGGAGAATGCTTTGGAGCAAACATCACCTATATAGAACAAGACCAGCCACTGGGACTTGCTCACGCCGTCCAAATCGCCCGTCCCTTTTTAGGAGATTCCCCCTTTGTCATGTACTTGGGCGATAACCTAATTCAACTAGGTGAGCTACGTTACTTTCTGCAACAATTTAGTCAACAACAGCCAGATGCTTTGATTCTCTTGCGTTCGGTTGCCAATCCAAGCGCCTTTGGTGTGGCTGAAGTAGATGATACAGGACGGGTATTACAGTTAATTGAAAAACCGAAAGTTCCGCCTTCAAATTTGGCATTGGTAGGGGTTTATTTCTTTTCTCACGTCATCTTTGATGCGATCGCAAATATCCAACCTTCTACCAGAGGCGAACTAGAAATCACTGATGCTATTCAATATCTAATTAATCAGGAAAAACAAGTTTTAGCCTACAAACTCCAGGGTTGGTGGTTAGATACTGGTAAAAAAGATGACTTATTAGAAGCTAACCGATTGATTCTCGACACCTATCTGAAAGCATCAGTTCTTGGCGAAGTCGATGCCCAAAGTCAAATTATAGGACGAGTCCAAATCGGTGCAAAATCTCAAGTAATTAACTGCACAATTCGGGGGCCAGTAGTCATTGGTAGCAATTGTCATTTAGAAAACTGCTTTATTGGCCCTTATAGTAGTATTGCTAACAATGTGACACTCATTGATACTGATTTAGAACACAGTGTGATTTTAGAAGGCGCTAAAATTGCCGGAATTCATCAGCGCATTATTGATAGTGTGATTGGACAACGGGCCCAATTGACTCTTGCACCCCGTCGCCCCAAAGCCTTGCGATTTCTAATTGGCGATGACTGTCAAATTGAACTAACGTGATTTACTTATTAAAAACAGGAAAAGCTCCGGTCGAAGTGTTACCTGCTAGCTGTAAAATACAAGCATTAAATTACTCTCACAATTAATACTGTGGTGGGTTACTCGAAATAATATTAATGAGCATTGTACGTACCAAAATTCCTGAAGTTATACAACTCGAACCCCAAGTATTTGCAGACGATCGGGGGTTCTTTTTTGAAGCCTACAACGATCGCAAATTTGCCCAAGAGACTGGTATTGTTACCAACTTCGTCCAAGATAACCACTCTTGCTCTAAACAAAACGTTTTGCGGGGATTGCACTACCAAATTCACCAACCCCAAGGTAAACTTGTCCGGGCTATTGTTGGCACTATCTTTGACGTAGCCGTAGATATCAGAAAAAGTTCGACTACTTTTGGAAAGTGGGTAGGTTATGAACTCAGTGCTGAGAACAAACGCCTACTGTGGATACCACCAGGCTTTGCTCACGGCTTTCTCGTGCTTTCAGAAATAGCCGAAGTTCTCTACAAAGCTACAGATTACTACGCGCCCCAAGGCGATCGCACCATCTTATGGAACGATCCAGATTTAGCGATAGATTGGCCCGTGAGTGCTACACCGATTTTATCAGCTAAAGACCAAGCGGGTAAATCTTTGAGAACTGCGGAAGTATTTAATTAGGCTTGATGATTGCGTTAGATTCGAGAACTAATTAGGATGAGTAAATCAATTTTGCTGATTGGTAGCAACGGTCAAGTAGGTAAGGAATTAGAACAAATCCTCCCAAGCTATGGCGATATTATCTCAGTAATCCGTCCAACAGTAGACCTTGCCCAACCCGATACTCTCCGCAACTTTATCAGAGCAAAGCAGCCGCAAATCATCATTAATGCTGCTGCTTACACTGCTGTAGACAAAGCAGAAAGCGAACCTGAAGTTGCAAGCGCTATTAATGCTATTGCACCCCTAATTATTGCCCAAGAAAGCCAAAAATTAGGAGCTTTTCTGATTCATCTTTCGACCGATTATGTTTTTGATGGTAATGGGTATCGCCCTTATCAGGAAACCGATGCAACTAATCCCTTGAGTGTTTACGGTAAAACCAAACTTGCTGGAGAAGAAGCAATTCGGGAAACTTGCGCCCATCACCTGATCCTCCGTACTGCTTGGGTTTATGGAACCTTTGGCAAAAGTAACTTTGTCAAAACTATGCTGCGATTAGGTGCAGAACGCCAAGAACTTCGTGTTGTCGCCGATCAAATTGGTAGCCCAACTTGGGCGCAAGATATAGCCGCAGTCATCGCCCAAACGACTCTCCAGTTAGCCCCAGAAATTAGCGGCACTTATCACTACACTAATAGCGGCGTTGCTAGCTGGTATGACTTTGCCGTTGCCATTTTTGAAGAAGCCCAACAACTAGGCTTCCCTTTGAAAGTTGAACGTATTCTCCCCATTACAACTGCTGAATATCCCACACCAGCCCGTCGCCCAGCCTATTCTGTGCTTGCTTGTGGAAAAATTGCCGCAATCTTAGGGACTTATCCACCTCATTGGCGACAAAGACTTCGGCAAATGCTTCAAGATTGGGTATTGGGTACTGGGGATTGGGGATTGGGGATTGGGAAAACTCTTCCTTAATCCCCAGTCCCTATCCCCTTTTTAATACTCCCGTTTCATGTTGTATGGGCAAGACATCTAAAATATCAGTTTGGGAACAATATTTTAAATCATCTAGACAGTCAAGGCGTAACAATCGTTGACCGTGACTAGCTTGGTGAAGTAATCCCAATAAGTTATCTTGCCATTGAGAGTAAAGAGCGATCGCACTAATTACTTCATCATTCCCAGCGAGTTCTTCTGGTGACAACTGGGTTTGCTGCAAAATACTATGAGCGATCGCACCTGCACAAACTGTATCCTCTAAAGAAAAACTACCTTCCCAACCGGAACCGACAATCCACACTGTCTCTGGTTGCTTCTCTATAACAAATTGCACCACAGCCGCCCGGTTAATTAAGGCTGCGGCTAATAGATTTGGGGAGTCTTGTACCCGTTGTAAGGCACGAGTGCCATTGGTGGTACTGATAAACAACCGCCGCCCCTGGACTAATTCTGGTGTGCAGTCGAGGGGAGAGTTCCCCAACTCAAAGCCAGGTACTTTCGCGCCGCCGCGTTCTCCAGCCCGCAGCCGTTTTTCAGATGGCCATTTTTCACTAACTTCAATTAACCGATCTAAATCGCTGAATACTTGTACAGCTTCGCCTCCAGCTGCCAAAACTGTCGCAATTGTGCTAGTGGCTCGCAAGACATCAACTGCGATCGCACATTCTGGCGCTTTACCCGTTGGAGTCAATTCAGGAGTGTGGTATACGAATAGCTTCACGCGCTGGATACACCTGCTTTAATACTACTGCCGCAAAATAACATTCTACCTAGTTGGTGTCACTAACTATAGTTACAATTACTCCCAGAGATTTTTTTAGCATCAGAATGCATTATGTAACCTATTCAATACATAAATACTCAAAAAGTCCATTTTTATGCTTATAGACTTTCAGACTTGCGGCATTATCCTGTAATCTAAAACAAGAACAGATATCTTAAAGCTATATTTGGCATTCCCAGGTTAGCACCACTACGCATACTGACTAACCTTGCGAAACAAAAACCGAAATTTTCACTTCCACTCCGCTTATCCAAAACCTCAAATCGAAATCGCTATGGCACCTTTACCCGATTACCGCCCTAAACAATTATCTTTAGGCCCGTTGGAAGCGGAAATTTTAAATATCATCTGGGAACTTGGTTCAGCCACAGTCAAGGATGTACACGATCGCATTTTGACCGATCCCAACCGCGAATTAGCGTATACTTCTGTCACCACCGTCTTACGTCGCCTCACTGATAAAGGTTGGTTAGCCTGCGATAAAAAAGAGCGGGCATTTTATTGGCGGCCAATGCTGAGTAAGCAGCAATCAGATGTTATCAAAGCTCACGAGCAGTTACAGCGATTTCTGGCGGTGGGGAACCCCGATGTTGTTGCTGCCTTTGCTGATAGCCTAGATGAAGCAGCTAGCGAGCAAATAGCAGCGATCGCCAAACGCATTCAATCAGCACGCCAAGCCAGGGAGGAAAAATGATGCATCTCATAATGATTTTGATTGCTTTGGCAGTTGCCTGGTGCTTAAGATCCTCTTGGAATCAACCCCAAGGCAATTGGAATCTGCGGTGGCAGCGATCGCTATTTTTATTCCTCTTCCCGCCCTTACTAATTTTCATGACTGCGATCGCTGTGCTGTTCATGGGGCCTCAAGGGCAAATGGGCGGAATGTATACAGGCTCAGTCAGCTATGTAGTAGCGTTGATTTATTTGGCATTTTTTGCCATTTCATGTATTAAACTTGCCTTCCAGGGTTGGCAGTCTGTGGAATCTGCTCGTAACTGTCCTCTGGTAAATTTGGGGGATAAACGAGCCAGGTTACTGCAAACGGGGGCGTTGTTTGCGGGTCAAATTGGTTTTTGGCAACCAGAACTGGTAGTTAGCCAAGGATTACTGCAAACTCTCTCACCAGATCATTTAGAAAGCGTCTTAGCCCACGAGCAAGGGCATCATTATTATAAGGATACATTCTGGTTTTTTTGGCTGGGCTGGGTGCGTTCCTGCACCGCTTGGTTGCCAAATACAGAGCTTTTGTGGGAAGAACTATTAGCTTTGCGCGAACTCCGTGCCGATGGTTATGCAGCATTGCAGGTAGACCCTCTGGTGTTAGCAGAATCACTGTTATTAGTAGTTAGTACCAGCCCAGTATTATCGGAAATCTGCTGTGCTGCATTGGGTTCCTCTGGTGTCGGCGATCGCTTAGAACAGAGAATCGAAGCCCTATTAGCGCCACCAGAACCGATCCAAGAACCTCAATTGCAGTCCTGGCATGGTTTTCTTTTGGCGTTATTGCCTCTAGTAGCTGTGATATTTCATAGCTAAGTGGAATTTATTAGCGCACAATAGCACGAAGTCGCGATTTTAAGAAAAAGAATAATATAAAATTACAGCGTTAAGTACAATTTCGGCAATTGGTAGTGGGTTTACCACAATTACCAATTACCAACTTTTAACGATCGCGTTGTGCTATTTAGATTTAGCCTCCAAGTTTTCTAAACGGCTTCTCAATTCCTGGTTTTGTTGCTTGAGTTGGTCGAAATCTTCACGCAATTGACGCAGGGTTTTTTCTGAACCGATGTTCTTTTGCACCTTGGAAATTTCTTCTTCAGCAGAGCGACGGACACGCCCATCGGCTGTTTGTTCAGCTAGCGATCGCAAAATCCCCACAGCTTTGGGTGTTTCCATTTGTCCTAACGCTGCGGCTACCGCCACTTGCGTTAAAAAGAAGGTTTCTTTAGCTAGTTCTGTTAATTTTTCTAAAATCCGTTCCAAATTAGCCGGACTTTGACCTCCAGAAATCTTTCCTAAAGCGCGAATTGTGGCTAAACGTAGAGGTTGTGGTACTCCAAGTTTGGTGTACTCGATTAGTAAATTTAAAGCTGCTTCCGAGGCTTTGAATTCAGCTAAACCGGCGATCGCACCACTCCGCACTACTTCATTCCAACCCGCTTTTTCTTCTAAAATGCCTTTGAGTTGCTTTAATACCTTGTCTTCCTTGGGTTTTTCTTCCAAGTTTGCAGAGGCGATCGCGCCAATCACACGAGATGCTGTTGCTTCTACGTAGTAGCTAGGATCGCCCTTTTGCAACAACCCTTTCACAACTTTATAGCTTTCAGCAGTTTTGATTTGAGCAAGTGCTTCCACTACATATCTTCGCACGTAAGCATTTTTATCTTTTAATCCCAGAATCAAGCCATCAAAAGCTTGGTCTAAATTAATTTTGGCTAGTTGCTTCGCTACTTCCACCCGCACACCCCACAATGGGTCATTTTTGAGCGCCGCAGATAGTGCTTTTGTCGCTTCTAACCCGCCTTTTTTCGCCAAAGCTTCTGCTGCATATATGCGCGAAATCGGGTTGGGGTCAGATTCTAACTGTGCTTTTAACTCTGCGGTGGGATACTCTAAAGCTACTGTTTTTAGGTAATTATTCTCAACATCAAAGCTGATAAATTGGGGCTTATTTTCTAAGGGAAAATAGAAGCTTTGTTCTCGTTCATTTACCCGCACTACAAAAATTTTGAGTTGCGAGTTAGGAGTTATGAGTTGGGAATTATCTTTAACTCCTAACTCCTCACTTCTGGCTTCTTGTTGGCTATAGCCAAAACCAATAGGTATTTTTAAATCAAACAAATCCTTACTGCCATTTTTACCTTCAGCAGCTTGGGTTTGAGTTACTGTAATTTTTGCCAAATTAGCATCCCCATCCCAAGAGTAAGCTACCTTAAAATCGGGATGACCACCACGATAAACATATTGGTCAAAGAGGAACAAAAGATTATGTCCGGTAGCTTTTTCAATCGCCCTGAGTAAATCTATTGTTTCTACAGTTTTGTGGGCATTATCTTGGACAAATGTTTGAATAGCCTGCCAAAATAATTCATCTCCCAATTGGGAGCGAATCATGTGATATACACAAGACCCTTTTTCGTAGATGTGGCGATCGTAAAGTTCAATAGCTTCGCGGTAAACATGTGTTACCATCGGGCGACGATAGCGGGTGCTATCTTCACTAATGTAACGACGAGCCTCTAATAAACGATAGTAAGCTGCTTCTCCCTGACTATATTCCTGTTCTGTCCACATCACCTCAGAATAGGAAGCCATTCCTTCCTTAATCCAAGCATGAGACCAATGCTTAATCACCACCAAATCACCAAACCACTGGTGCGCGAGTTCGTGGACGACTAAGCTTTCGGTGTTGCGGTTATCTAAAGCAGCGCGTTCATCCAGCAAACATCTATCTGTTAACAAGGTTGTGGAGGTATTTTCCATCCCGCCAAAGATGAAGTCATCAACACAAACTTGGGCATATTTCGGGAAAGGATATGGATAACCATACTTTTGGCTCAAAAATTCGATCATTCGAGGAGTTTTGCCCATGCTGCGTTTAGCATCTTCCTCTCGTCCTTTTTCTACATAGTAGGTGACTGGTTTACCCATCCACTCATCCCGAATTTCGGCAAAGTCACCGACAGCCAAAGTCATCAAGTAGGTAGGATGAACTTGTTGCTGTGACCAATGGTAGATTTTGTAATCACCATCTTCTGTTGTGTCAATCAGTTCGCCGTTAGAAATCGCCACGAGAGGGTTGGGAACACGAACGCGAATTTCTGAAGTAGACAATTGTCCTGGATAGTCAAAGCAGGGGAACCAAAAGCGAGAGTCTTCGTCTTCTCCCTGAGTCCAAACTTGAGTGGGCTTGTTTGGATAGTGCTTGTCTGGTTGGATAAAATAAATACCCCGTTGCGGTTTTACCACCGAGTAGGCGATCGCAATCAGTAAGCGTTTACCAATCTGAGTCGCCTCAGCAAGTTGGATAAAAAGCTGTTCGCCGTCGTAGTCAAAAGTTTGTGGCACATCGTCCACCTGCACAGACTCGATATTCAAGTTGACAGCATCCAAAGTCAAACGATCAATGCCATTACGGATTGGCAAGAGGCGAATGCTACAACTGCCCTGATAGCTTTGCTTGGGGATATCCAAACTGAGATCGAGAAAAATATGCTCCACTTGTCCGGGGCGATCGGGGTTGTAGTGTGGTCTTGCTCCCGGTAACTCAAAAGGTTTGTGTCCGTTATTATCTGTATCAAAATAAGACTTCGACATTGATCCTTACTGACCTTGTAATCCTGAAAAGTCTGGCTTGGCTAGATTTAATTAAGCAAAATAGCGGTGTCTGTATTTCCCAAATAAATAGGGCTGTATGGGGGTTAAGATTCCCCTTGGGGATTGGGGGATTGAAATTAATCTCACCCAAATTCCCGAAGATCGGCAGCCGATCCTGGGACTTTTTTCCATATCCCTCCCGCATTTACTTTTCCTGATGTTTTGCACTTTTTTGTTATCGAGTCAAGTGTCCCTTGCACCTCGGTATATTCATATTAAGTACAAATACTCCTAATTATTCTTATAACTTAGGATAGCTTGTTGCTGTTAAGTAGGCTATTTTCTTTTAAACGAACAGCATATCATTTGCGGATTCGCTCTTCATCCCCTTGAAGTCTTTTTTAGGGTAATTATTTTAGATTTTTAGCTTACAGGACTACTAATTTTATCAGTAAATACCGATCGATGAGCGGAAATTATTAATAAATCCGAAAACTCTACAATGACACTTGTATAAATCTCGGTGACAATCTGAGCAAAAGAGGATAACAAGATGCCCGAAAGTAAATCAAAGTTTTTCATTCCTGCTGTTGGCGCTGCTCTAGTTGTAGTAGGAAGTATAGCGGCTTACATGTATTTTAAAGGCCCATCAGGAGGTAGCTCAGATGCTCTCGGTAGTGCGAAATTAGTACCTTCAACAGCATTGATGGCAACTTATATTACTACCGATCCTCAAGCTTGGGCAAAGTTACAGCAGTTTGGCACTCCAGAAGCACAAAAGTTAGTTGCAAAAGGTCTAGAAGATTTCAATAAGCAAATGTTCAGTGACGGGAATGTTTCTTATGAAAAAGACATAAAGCCTTGGGTTGGTGGTGTGATGATTGCTGTACTACCACCGAACCCCGTGAAACCGGCACAGTTCAAAGTGCCCTCTGGGACACCGAATGTACCAACAAATTTACAGCAGGAATCAAATATCCTGATAGTGGTGGGAATCAAGGATAAACTCAGTGCTTTGAATTTTGCTAATAAATTGAAGTCACAAAAAGGGGGGAAATTCCAGGAATCTGACTATCAAGGTCAAAAAATTATCGAAACTACAGAAAAGGGTAAGCCGACATATAGCGTAGTTTTAAATAATAGTTACTTGGTATTAGCCCCCGAAAAGCAAGCTGTAGAAAAAGCAATTGACACCTTTAAGGGACAGTCTTCTTTTGCCAGTAAAGAAGGTGCAAGCAGCATTCTCAGCAAAGGAGTGGATGTTAAAAACAGCCTCGCCCAAATTTATGTACCAGACTATGCAGGTATGGTACAGCAATTAGCAGCCGGAAGTCAGCAGGCAAAGCAGTTACCTCCACAAGCCTTGGCGCAACTGAAGCAGATAAAATCTGTGGTGGCGGGTGTTGGTGTTGATGATGCGGGAGTGCGGGTAAAAGCGATCGCTAATTTAGATCCGCAACTTAATAAATTCCAATATCAATCAAGTCCGGGAAATATAGTCGGGCAATTTCCTGTTGATACCTTTGCTCTAATTAGCGGAAATGGCATCAGCCGTGGCTGGGAAATCTTAGTAGAACAGTCAAAAGATTATCCAGAAATGAAGCAAGCCCTGGAACAAGCGCGAGGACAACTAAAAGTTGTCAATATTGACCTAGATAAGGATATTTTTGGCTGGATGAATGGGGAATTTGCCTTTGGTGCGATTCCATCGAATCAAGGAGTGTTAGCCAGCGTTGGTTTTGGAGGTGCTTTAGTATTTGACACTAGCGATCGCAAAACGGCCGAAGCCACCTTGACAAAATTGGATACCCTCGCCAAAACTCAACAAATCAACATCGCCAATAGAATGATCGGTGGTAAAGATGTAACTGAATGGCAAATCCCCAAACAGGGAACTTTATTGGCGCATGGTTGGCTGGATCGAGACACTGTATTTGTGGCTGTTGGTGGCCCAGTTGCTGATGCGATTAGCGATCGCAAGAATTCATCTCTCGATAATAGCGACGCTTTCAAAGCCGTTACTGGTTCTTTGCACAAACCCAACGGCGGCTATTTCTATCTGGATATGGATAAAACTAAAACTGTGCCCTCGATCAATAGTTTAGTTTCATCCGATCCCAATACCATCACCATCCTTAATTCCATTCGTGGTCTTGGTTTTACCGCTAATAGCCCCGATAAATCCACTAGTGAATTAGAGATGTTGTTAGCTCTCAAGCCTAAAACTGCAAAATAGGGGATTGAGTATGGGACAATTCAATTTTAGATTTTGGATTGACGTGACGATAGCGTAGCCTAAAGCCTTCTCTATGAGAGGCTTTGCCAACGGCATAGCCTGGCTTAGAGCAAGCGACAGGAGGCAAACTGCCGTTATAAAATTCAATTCATTTCTAGACTGCCTCCAGCAAGTATGTCATAAGTAGAAAAGGCTGTTAAATGCAAACTGATTTATGACTGCTGCTGTAAAAAATACTCCTGGCTTCGCTTCCCGCTTGGTAAATGGCGTACTGGCAATCAAGCCTTTAGCCAACCTAGCCAAACATCAAGCCCGTCAAATGATGATTAAACGTGCTGAGAAAATTGGCGTACCTTGGACGCAAGAAGTCGAGACACTACAGGCGCGTGATTGGAAGGCCGATCTAGCTCAGGTACAAAATCCTGAGCTTTCCTACCCAGAATACTATTTGCGGCCATTCCATGCCTACGAAGACGGAGACCTCAGTTGGAAAGCTGCTTGGGAGCTAGAAGTTGCTGCTCGTACCGTCCATGCTGGAATTTGGCAGGATGCTGGAGCGGAAGGAGATGCTAAACTGCGCCAAAGTTACCACGATATCCTAAAAAGCCAAATCCCCAATCAACCCCAAGACATTTTAGACTTGGCGTGTGCTGTAGGTTTGAGTACCTTTTCCATGCAGGAAATTTATCCCCATTCCCAAATCACAGGCTTGGACTTATCTCCCTACTTCTTAGCTGTTGCCAATTACCGCGCCCAACAACGTCAAGCTAAAATTAATTGGCTTCATGCCCAAGCTGAATCTACTGGGCTACCAGATGCTTCATTTGATTTAGTCTCAATTTTCCTGATGTGTCACGAGTTACCCCAGTCAGCAACCCGACAGATTTTTGCTGAAATGCGGCGCATGCTGCGTCCAGGTGGCTACTTGGCAATCATGGACATGAATCCTAATTCTGAAGTCTACCAGAAAATGCCAGCCTACATTTTGACGTTGCTCAAAAGTACTGAACCGTATTTAGATGAATATTTTGCTTTGGACATTGAGCAAGCTATTGTTGAAGCAGGTTTCCAAACTCCCACTATTACCAACAATACCCACCGTCACCGCACAGTAATTGCTCAGGTGAGTGGTTGATTTTTCTTTACTGCTGTGGGCAGTAATACCACCCTTGCTGCTGCTAGCCTACTACTACTATCGAGTCCCATTTGCCCCACCTCTGTTAACGTTACTGATGTTCTTTAGCATTGGGGCAATATCTGGTCTTTTAGCACTTAGACTCGAATCGAATTTTGAAACTGTAGCCAATTGGATTGTAGATTGGGAACGGTTCGAGCGATCGCTTCCTGGTGCAATCTTGCGGCAGCTTGTGGAAGTAGGTCTAATTGAAGAAGGCTGCAAGTTAGCAGGGGTTCTTGTGCCAACCTACTATTTGCAACGCACGTATCGATTACTTCCCTCAACCGTTTTCCTCTTCACCATAGCCGTTGCCCTTGGATTCACTGCCGAAGAGAACTGGATTTACCTTTTTAACGATACAGCATCAATTCCTGGCCGTACTATCAGCACGCCAGTTCATGCCATGTTCTCTGCGCCTTGGGGATATGCCTTGGCAATGTATATTTCGTCTAAAAATCGGTTAAATCAAGACAGGAAGTTAATTTTTACGGCTTGGCTGAATTCTGTAATCTGTCATGCCCTAGTTAATATTCTATCTATTGCTTGCGGTTACTCACTAGCGCTATGTTTCCTTCCTTATGGTTTATTTCCGTTTCTATTGTGGATGTTTTGGCGACTAGAACAATTACTGCGAAAAGTGCAAGGTAAACCAGTAATTACCCTGATTTCAGCCCGTACACCCCAGCGCCGTTACTGGCAAAGGAGTTTAGCGCTTTTTGCCCTCGTGCTGGGTGGAAATGCTATTTTTGGGCTGTTTCTCTTAGCCAATAAAATTAGTCCTTTGAGTCCGTCAAAGCTTTTTGACAGTTATATTTTGTGGTTTATATTTAGTCGCTTTTTGCTAAATCTCTTTTTTGGAGTTTTAGCTTGGGGCATTTATCGCTATTTGCGACATTCCGCCCGTCGCCGCTATTTTTAAAATATGATTTAAGAAAATGCTAGGGGGTTTCTATGCAAACAACTCCAGTGCGTTGGACGACAGATGACCTAGAGCTATTTGCTGGCGATCGCAGAAATCGCTATGAGATTATTGATGGAGAACTATTTGTGACTAAAGCACCTCACTGGGATCATCAATCGAGTTGTGGCAATATTGTTACAGTTCTTAATATTTGGTCAGATGAAACTGGTTTAGGTAAAGCTGCGATCGCACCTGGAATCATTTTCTCAGATGCTGACAATGTGATCCCTGATGTGGTGTGGGCAAGTCATGAACGTTTAAAAAACTTGCTAGATGAAGCTGGACACCTTACGGGCGCACCAGAGTTAGTCGTAGAGGTTCTGTCACCCGGCGAAAAAAACGAGAAACGCGACAGGGAAACAAAGCTAAAGCTGTACTCGGTGCAAGGGGTTCAAGAATATTGGATTTGCGATTCTATACAAAAGAAAGTTGAAGTTTATCGTCGTGAGCAAGCTGCATTAAAGTTAGCAGCTACCTTATTTAGTCAAGATGAATTGACAAGTCCTTTACTACCTGGTTTCACCTGCTTAGTGAGTAAACTTTTTTAGCTGGATGGGGCATTGGGCATTAGATTATTTCCCTTCTGCACCTTTGCCTCTTGTCTCCCCAATTCCCAGTTCCCAATTCCCAGTTCCCAATCCCCAATCCCCAATCCCTACAGCTAAACCCGTGCTAATACTGGCTGATTCACGCCTGCACTGACTGAATCAGATTCTGACTCTGTGCAGTAGATTTCGCAGGAGTTATTAGGACTTTCAATCAATTTCACCTTGTAAAGTTTAGCTCCCAATTCAAGAATTGGCGATCGCAGCAAATTACTAATGTAAAGTGCGATATTCTCAGCAGTGGGCACAATTTCGGCAAAGTAAGGAATGTCTTTGTTTAAAAAGGTGTGATCGAATGGTTCAACTACATAATCTTCTACCACTTGATTCAAACCCCCTAAATCAACAATCATGCCAGTGCGTGGGTCAATTTCACCTTTGACAGTGACTTCTAGATGATAGTTGTGTCCGTGACCGTGAGGACGGGCGCACTTACCATAAATCTCAGTATTTTCTTCGTTACTAAGATTAGGATGAGCTAGCCGATGGGCGGCGCTAAAGTGAGTACTGATAGTGAGGTATGCTTCCATTGTGTTTCCCATATAATCTGCCCAAAGTTCAGGATGTTCAAATAACTGCACACGGACTAAAGGCAAGTGCGGTACTAGCCGTTGCCAAATAATCCGTGCAATATTCTCAGTGGTGGGTAAAGTTTGCTGAAATTCTGCCCAGACATCGTTGATATAAGAGAAATCCAATTGACTGGTAACTTCTCTTTTGATTACGTGTTTCACATCAGACAAGTTAAGTACCATACCATATTCATCCAATTCCCCGGCAAGGGAGATAAATAAGACATAGTTATGTCCGTGTCCAGGAAATCTAGAACCAGCACCAAATTTTTCAATATTCTCGGCTTCACTCAGTTCTGGCAACCAATAGCGATGACTTGCTGAAAACTGGGCGCGGCGATTGACTATACATTGCATGAGTACACTATGAGCAGAATTTAAAATTTCTTAATCTTTTTCTGTATCCAGCATAAACTAATTTCTTTGTCAGTTATCATTAGTCATTTGTTATTTGACCATGCCCCATGCCCAATAACTACATAACAGACGCTTGCGCTTCACAGTGTAATCTTGTCGCTATGCGGAATAATTCTTGACCTGTATGTAAATAACGCTCATCGTAGCTCAAAGGAAAATAAGCGAATTCGTCAAGTCCATCTGCTACTTGATTGAGGCTGTAATAGAGGTTAGCCGCAGTCCCTGCTAAATTAGAGGGATTCGGCAGAGATCGAAAAATAATTTGTGCCTGCTTGAGGTCATCTCGACAGGTTTGTAAGTATTCCTGAAATTCATCTAACAACTCATCATCAAAAGGATCGGCAGCTAATTGCTCTATTTGCTCCTCTAGAGAATAGAGAATACCAAAAAGCAGATGATTGACTGGTTGATAAACTCGACGCAGCCATTCTTCAACTTGCTCGTCAGCTTCCCGTCCTGTTTTTCGTTTTGTCTGGTAATGCTTTTGTGCTGATGCTGTACGCTGTTGGCGATCGCTATTTAATTTTTGAGAGTCATCTTGCAGTTGTTGGTCATAATTGCGGCGATTATGCTTATCGCCTAAGACTTCATAAGCTGCATTGATGAGAATAATCTGCTCGCGATCGGCTGTATCCTGATTACTGTCAGGATGAAACAACTTAACCAAGCGGCGATAAGCTTGCTTAATCTCCGCAAGGCTTGCACTTGGACTAACTTTGAGAGTTTCGTAATGGTTAGAAACCTGTTTAGAATTGACCATTAATTCAATTTATCGTTAGCTGATGCTAGCGGCTAACCTTGCATCCAGGTCTTGGAACAACGGTGTACTCAAATACCTCTCACCAAAACTAGGCTGAATCATCACAATTAAACGCCCTTTGTTTTCTTGACGTTGAGCAACGCGAATTGCTGCACATAAAGCGGCTCCACTGGAAATACCAGATAGTAGCCCTTCTTCTTTTGCCAAACGCCGACTATAGGCGATCGCTTCTTCATCGGTGACTGTAATCACTTCATCAATCAATTTTATCTTAAGAACTTGCGGAATAAACCCAGCACCAATTCCTTGGATTTTGTGTGGCCCTGGTCTTCCCCCAGATAAAACTGGGCTATTGGCTGGTTCAACAGCGATCGCCTTAGAACTAGGTTTGCGTGCTTTAATTACTTCTGCCACACCAGCGATCGTACCACCAGTACCTACCCCAGCTACGATTATATCTACTTGTCCATCGGTATCTTCCCAGATTTCTAGGGCTGTAGTTTCCCGATGCACTTTTGAATTGGCTGGATTGCGGAACTGCTGCAACATATAAGTATTTGGCGTAGTATTAACTATTTGTTGCGATCGGACAATTGCCCCACTCATGCCTTCCATTCCTGGCGTTAGTTCCAATTCTGCTCCATAAGCCCGCAACATTGCCCGACGCTCCCCACTCATTGTCTCTGGCATTGTCAAAATTAAGCGATAACCCTTAGCTGCTGCTACCATTGCTAGGGCAATTCCTGTGTTTCCAGAAGTGGGTTCTACCAATATTGTCTTTCCAGGAGTAATCAGCCCCTCCTCTTCCGCGGCGTTAATCATACTGACCCCAATCCGGTCTTTGACCGATGCCGATGGGTTCATACTTTCTAGTTTCACCAAAATTTCAGCAACACATCCTTCTGTTTGGGGAATGCGGTTCAACTGTACTAAGGGTGTACGACCAACCAGTTCTGTAATGTTACAAGCAATTCGCATAATTATAGTCCTCAGTTACTTAGTCAAGAGTCATTTGTCATTGATGAGTCCAGTCCTGTTTGGCTTTGCATTTCCCGCAAGGTCGGCGGGTTTCCTAACAACCGTGAACTGACGTTAGCAATAAATGAGAATATTACCCATAAGATGTTTTAAAAGTATTATTGCTAACACTAAAATCTCGAAAACCTAACCCCCAGCCCCCCTACATATAAAACCCGCCACAATTGATAACTCTTAACTGAAAAATCTTAACTGTACTGACAACTCCTAACTTCTCTATTATACTCCGGTTGATTACTGGAGTTTATCTATTGCTGCTAGTGAAAACAAAAAACCCCGCCTGATGGCGGGGACGAATAGGTTCAAAATTGTCAGTAGATAGTCAACACTTTAGAAAGTGAAAGTTGTTCTGAGCGTACCGATAATTGCATCGTCGTTAGCGCTGCTCTGACCAGGAGAGGTCAACCAAATTACACCAGGGGTAACTGAGATGTTATCAGACACACGATACTTGTAGAAACCTTCAAAGTGATATGGTACATTATTACCAACAAAACCTGGTCGGTTAAAGGAATAGGGTTCTGCACCAGCAAAAACACCTAAAACGTTACCCTTTTTACCGAAATCAGGTAAGGCTACCCCAAGACCATAGCTCCAAGCTTCATAATCATCACCTGCACCAACACCTGTGACATCATGATAAGAAACGAAGCCACTAATTGACAGCTTGTCGCTGGGTCTAAAGGCAGCCGACACACCGTAGGAATTACTTGAAGATGGGCTTACAGTATTTGTTGTACCATTACCTAAAAAGTTAGCTTGTCCAGTGCCTACATCAAAAGCTCCAACTGTTCCCTGTGAACCAGAGTCGAATAAAGCACCACTTGCGCTATATCCGTGAACGTAGGTAGCAGCTAAAGCCAAGCGATCGCCAACACTAAAGTTCAACTGTCCTAAAGCGGCATAGTCACCATTGGTTAGACCTTGACTAAGACCAGGATTATTAGCTTGAGATGCCAAGTAACCCGCTGTGATTGAGCTATTTCCTAAGATGCCGCCACCTTTACCAAGTGGGAGATTGAGCGCTATACCTGCACCGCCACCAATCCGATAGATGGGACTTTCAGAAGCAAAGGTAGATAAAGCACCGTTACCGCCATCAGTGTTATCAAAAAAGTAAGGGTTGTTGACAGCAGCATAATGGCTGTGTCGTCCACCACTGGCCGCCAAGTACACATTGGCTGGGCCTATGGGAACTTCATAAGTCAAGCGGTCTATGGTGACAGCATTGCCACCAGTATTACCAACTTGGAATGTTTGTGTACCTTCAGCACCACTATTAATACCATCTATTGCAAAGGGTTGTGCATTCCCTGCTGCTAGACGGGTGTGTAAAACGTCTCTACCCGTGAAGCTGGTTTGCAAGTCTAAACGTACCCGATCTTGGAAGACAGTATTATTGTTGTCACCATTCCTACCTCCAAACACATCAGTAACACCAAAAACGGCTTCACCGACTAGTTTGGTGGTGGTGGAGAACTGATTCGCTTCCAATTCAGCAGTCCGCGCTTCTAGGGAATCTACGCGACCGCGTAGAGTTGCCAATTCTGCGGAAAATTCTTCTTGTAAACGTTGTAGGGTCGCTAAATCTTGTTTAGTCACCAAGTCAGCTGTTGCTGTGGCAATCAATTCGTTAACCCGATCCAAACAAGCATTCAAACCAGCAGCAAATTCATAACGGGTCAAAGCACGGTTGCCGCGATAAGTAGCATTTGGGTAACCTGCAATACAACCATAGCGCTCAACCAAGGACTGCAATGCTTGGAATGCCCAGTCAGTGGGTTGGACATCGGAAAATTGAGAAACCGATGTTACTTGAGACTGAGAGTTATTTTGGTTGCCTTCGTTGCTGTAGCGGTTAACTTGATCTATCGTTGTTTGAGCCAATATTTCTGGCTGTTGGGCAACTTCAGCTACAGTTGGTTGTTTCGCTGGTGATACTTCAGTGGCTGTGTTTGGAGCCGCGATCGCTGTTGTCGAAACTAACAATGTTGCTCCCAAAACTGCTGGGCTAACCACTAAGGATTTCCATAAGAGATTAGACATCTTTTCTTTACTCCTCACACCTTGTTTAGATAATTGGTTTCGTTCCACCTAATTCCCGAAAATGCCACATCTCATTGAAACCTATGGATGAGGCATAATTGCCATTACTACAATTCTAGTTTTTGCAAAGCTAATAAACGATTAACTTAGGGTTAAAAACTGATGTGATTAACTTATGCAAAAACATATCTTTATATCATAACATTATAAAACATCTGATCTAGATGGCAAGATTGGAGCGATCGGCTTAATAACTGTCACACATGGTTATCTAAATCTCTAAGCAGGGAGTAGGGTTTAGGGAATCTGCTCCTCACTTGGCTAAATTGCTGAAAGCGCTAGATACTTAGCAGTTTGTAACCAAAATTACTTCTCACACTTAGCCAAGCAGAAATTGCACACTAATTAAAATACACTAGCTTGGCTGTAAAAATGTAGCAAAGCCTTTCTGCTCGGCTATTCGCCTGGTATTGTTGGAATAAAAACAAAATCAGGAATCAAGGTTTTTGAAATCCGCGTACTCCAAAGAAAAACCTGTAACATTACTCTCAATCAATTTACGGGCTACTTTTCCTTCATAAGTAAAGATAGGCGGCTTTTGTCTTTGTTATGGTTACTTCCAGTTTCCTGGTACAAGATGTCAGAAGAAATTACTTATTTAATTTGCGAAATCACCTGCGCTACATCAAAGTCTGTCTGCGTTAGCCCACCTGCATCATGTGAAGTAAGTGTAATTTTCACTTTGTTGTAGGAAATCTCTATATCTGGATGATGTCCTGCTGACTCAGCCGGTTCCACCAGTTTATTGACAAACTCAATTGCTTGGATAAAATCCTTGAATGTGCGGGTAATATGCAACTTGGAGTCTTCAACAGTCCAACCTGACAGAACCTTTGCATGTTCTTGGATTTCCGCTTTAGTGAGTAGTTGTGCCATGTCAAAAAATTCCTAAGCTATGTTATAGTTACTCAGTTTTGCATTTAACATAAAAAACCCCATTTAATTTTCCACATATATCCACATATATTATGAAGACAAACTAATGCTTCATACATGTGTGTATATTTAAATCAGGCTTGGTAAATAAATGCTTTAGCTCACATCTGGTCATACTCCAAGGTTTGATGCAAGATATTTTTATTTTTAAGAAAACTTAAACGCATTGGGTTTACCCGCCGCAGGTTTCGCTATCTAAGTTTTCAAAAGTCACCCTTAAAAAACTATCCGCTCTGATTTAGATCGGACGATCTAAATCAGAGCGGTCTAGCGGGTCTTCAGGTTGCAACCAGACTGCCGGAAGGAACTCCGAGCTTGCCTAGCTACTTGAGCTAACTTAGTATCTCAAAGATAACTAAGGCTAACTTTTAGAGAACAGCCCCGGCACACAGCCGGCTAACTGCAACCTGATGACCCATGGTTTTACTACTTTCTATCATGGGCATCACCTCCTTATTGCCTAAGCGGTCTTAGTTTCAAAAGGGCAGAGCTTTTACTCTGGGTTTATAACCTTCATCTAACATAACATATAAATTTAGAGATATTAACCATATAAAAAAAAATCTCCCGCCTTTTGGTGGGAGATGACTGGAGAATGGGGAATGTTGACACTTTATTGACTTATGCCAAGAAGATTATTTAATCTGGCTGATGTCAAGTTTGGGTAACCACAACCTTGATTCAAGTCATGGTCAGCTTTTAATATTAGAGAGCGTTACCGCGAGGTAGAACTNTCCTCAGGGAATACAAATTGTTCGTGGGGTTGATCTTGAGGAGCCATCCAAGCGCGGATACCCTCGTTCAGCAAAATGTTTTTGGTATAGAAGGTTTCAAACTCAGGGTCTTCCGCCGCCCGTAATTCTTGGGAAACGAAATCATAAGCCCGCAGGTTGAGTGCTAAACCGACGATGCCGACGGCACTCATCCATAAACCTGTAACTGGCACGAACAACATGAAGAAGTGCAACCAGCGTTTGTTGGAGAAAGCAATCCCGAAAATCTGTGACCAGAATCGGTTTGCTGTCACCATTGAATAGGTTTCTTCAGACTGGGTTGGATTGAAGGCGCGGAAGGTGTTAGCTCCATCACCGTCTTCAAACAAGGTATTTTCCACTGTGGCTCCGTGAATAGCACACAATAATGCACCACCCAATACACCAGCAACACCCATCATGTGGAAGGGGTTGAGTGTCCAGTTATGGAAGCCTTGCAGGAATAGCAGGAACCGGAAAATTGCCGCTACGCCAAAGCTGGGTGCAAAGAACCAGCTTGATTGTCCCAAGGGGTACATCAGAAATACGCTGACGAATACCGCAATGGGAGCAGAGAAGGCGAGGGCGTTATAAGGACGGATACCTACTAGACGGGCAATTTCAAATTGCCGCAACATGAAGCCAATCAAACCGAAGGCTCCGTGTAGGGCAACGAATGGCCACAAGCCACCCAGTTGGAACCAACGGGTGAGGTCGCCTTGGGCTTCTGGGCCCCACAACAGTAATAGGGAATGTCCCATGCTGTCGGCGGGGGTGGATACTGCCACTGTCAAAAAGTTCGCACCNTCTAGGTAGGAGGAGGCTAATCCGTGGGTATACCAAGAGGTGACGAAGGTGGTGCCGGTCAGCCAACCGCCTAGTGCTAGGAAGGCGCAGGGGAACAATAGTATCCCTGACCAACCTACGAATACGAAGCGATCGCGCTTGAGCCAGTCGTCTAGAACGTCAAACCACCCTCTACTGGGCGCACGTCCAACTGCGATGGTCATTAGAGCAAATCTCCAAATGTTTATAAGTACAGGTTGTATCTGTATTATAGATGGCTATATAAAAGCCTTCCATAAGCAGAAAGTTAACCGGGTTGTTAACCAAGTTTACAATTTTTTACATACCTTTAATCATATTAGGTGTAAATCGCTAATTTTTCTAGGGGTTTTGTCATAAAAATTAATTTTTGATCCAGATGAGGTAGATAAGCCAAAGGAACAGGGAGTAAAGAAATAATTTTAATTTTCCCCCTTGCCCCCAGCTAAGTGCCCCTCAGCCTCTTCCAATGCCCATTTCCCTAGAATCAGTCAGCTGACGCTAAAATGAGTCCACAGTTAAATTTGATTATTGCTAAATGTTTACCATCGATTTAAGCATCAGAAACACTGCTTTCCCTATCTCAGTACAACGTAAGTCAGCTGAGGATGCTGAGGCTGTGTATCAGCTAATTTTGGCAGCCATCCGTTCTGGGAATCCTGACATTGTAGAACTCAAGTGTGAGGGCAAGACAGAGAAAAAAATTGCTGTCCGCGCTAGTGAAATTTCTGGGGTGCAGATTGTTCAGAAAGATGGTACAACCCCTGGTGGTGGCAGACCACCTGGCTTTTTCGCTGTAGCTGCTGAGTAACCAAGGTTGACAAATGGCTCAAGTGGGCATTGAGGTCAAGGATTTAAATTTCAGTTGGCCAAATGGAGAGAAAGTTATCAAATCTTGCTCTTTAGAAGTACCCAAGGGTGAGTTTTGGATGCTCTTGGGTACAAATGGCAGTGGAAAATCAACGTTACTGAGACTGCTGGCCGGGTTATTAGCTGCTGAATCTGGCGAAATTCGGGTTTTGCACCCCGTTGGCTTTGTCTTCCAAAATCCAGATCATCAACTGGTGATGCCAACGGTTGGTGCTGATGTGGCTTTTGGATTGGTGGAAGAAAAGTTGCCACCTGCTGCCACTAGAGCCAGGGTTGAGGAGGCGCTAGGGGCGGTGAATTTGCTTACCCTGCAACGACGACCTATTTATGCACTCTCTGGGGGACAGAAACAACGAGTGGCGATCGCAGGTGCGATCGCCCGTCGCTGTGAAGTCTTATTATTAGATGAACCTACTGCCTTACTAGATCCAGATAGCCAGTTGGATTTAGTTGCTAGTGTCCGTCGCCTTGTTAAAAGTAGAGGGATCACAGCCCTGTGGGTAACACATCGATTAGACGAGTTAAATTACTGTGACGGCGCTTTTTTGCTAGAAAAAGGCTCTCTGGTAGATAGAGGTGAAGCCCAACGTCTCAAACAACGTCTGATGGAGGTACACAGCGAAGCCTCTTAATTAAGTGCTGAGGGCTATGGGCTGAGTAAAGTAAAAAGTACTTAGGCTTTTGAAAGCCTAAGTACTTTTTACTTTACAGGTGGTCTTTTAACTCAGTACTATTGATTTTCGCCACTACTTAAAAAGAACTGCAACGCGCCTTTTAAACTAAGGCGCGTTTTAAGTTGGTACGTCTATCTTAGGTTTGAGTTTTGTCAAGCTACCGTATTTTTTATTCTATGTAGCATAGTGTTACAGACAATGCATCAATTATTATAAAACTTATGAATGAATTTTGTTAACTCTAGAAAATTGTGATTAAAAACCATGTCCCGTTCCTTACTCCAAGCCGTTTTGTTAGTGGACGGCTACAATATAATAGGCGCTTGGCCTTGCCTTAAAAAAACGCGTGATAGCGTTGGATTAGAGGCCGCACGGGGCGAACTTGTGGAAGCAATGACTGGTTATAGTGCATTTCAAGGTTATGCAACTCAGATAGTTTTTGATGCCCAATATCAGAACACCTCTAGTAATAAAGAAATAATTACTGAGCTTTTATCTGTTTATTACACTGATTTTGGGCAGACCGCAGATACTTATATTGAAAAATCTTGTGCTTCTTTTCGCCACCAAATAGCCCAATCTTTGATTTCTCGTGTGATTGTTGCTACATCAGATCGGGCGCAGCAGTTGATGATACAGGGGTATGGGGCTGAATGGTTGTCGGCACAACAACTCTGTGGGGAAGTTGAAGCTACCGTCTGCCGGATGCGACAGAAGTATCATACCCGTAAACAATCAAAGAGTAGGTTTTTAGCTAATGCTATTGATGCTAAGGCACGGCAGCGTTTGGCTGAGTTACGAATGGGATTATAGTAGATATTTGGTATTTAAGAGTCTCTGCTTAAGTTTCTGAATGGATTTTGGCTGCAAAAATTATCTAATTATTAAGCATCTTAAAAAATATTGGCGAAAGTACTTGCCAAATACTATTTTTAGCCCTAAGATTATAAATCGTGAGTGGTCCTCAGTAGCTCAGTGGTAGAGCGATCGACTGTTAATCGATTGGTCGCTGGTTCGAATCCGGCCTGGGGAGTTTATGAATTTTGGATTCTAGATTATTTTTCAGAGATTTCTGGTCGCTTGACTGGACTGTGACGTTTCTGAATCATGGGTCTTTTGGTGCTTGTCCTAAACAAGTGTTGGAATTTAAACAAAATTTGCGTAGACGCATTAGCGAAGCGGTAGCGACGAAGGAGCGTCAGCGGCTTGTCGTTAGACATCGCAGTTAGAACATCAACCTGTACGCTTTTTTGGTAGGGAGTGGGAACCTTACTAGACGATGCGAAAAGTAAGCTAGCGGCGTTTTTAGGTGCTGATGTCCACAATTTAGTATTTGTCCCTAATGCGACGACTGGCGTTAATGTGGACAGAATTGATGCAGCAAAATCATCAGCTAGTGT
This sequence comes from Nostoc sp. 'Peltigera membranacea cyanobiont' 232, assembly GCF_002245985.1. Taxonomy (NCBI): domain Bacteria; kingdom Bacillati; phylum Cyanobacteriota; class Cyanophyceae; order Nostocales; family Nostocaceae; genus Nostoc; species Nostoc sp. 'Peltigera membranacea cyanobiont' 232. The sequence goes on along the minus strand of NZ_NOLK01000009.1, from coordinate 47,357 downwards.
TGCAGGGAAGACGGCTACTTTGTCAAGCGCTAGAAGTGCAGCCGCCTTGTCCAGATGAAATGATTGGTTCAATGGCAGGTTGTGCCAATGTCTGCGACTTTGGAAAACCGCGATTTCATGTCTAGACATGATGAGTTGTTTGATAAGTTTGGTATTCAAGTGCAGGTTATGCCTTGGCAGGAAAAACCTCGGCTGTTGGTAAGGATTTCAGCGCAGATTTACAATACTTTAGAGCAGTATGAATATTTGGCAAAGGTGCTAAAGGGGTAGCTCTCAGGTTAATCTAGTTTCAGAAAACTGGCGATTGCATCTCGGATGAAGGGCGATCGGCCTAAAAGTGTCAATATAGTTGGGGACAATTTGCGATCGCGGATAGCAACGCCTTGATGCTAGTGGTGGCTTCCCGTAAACAAAATAAAAATGTACTGGCCGTAAGGCCAGCCACAGAGGAGACATTGATGATATGCCCGGCTTTCTGCTATTGCAGATGTCGCAGCGCTGCGGCAATGCCGTACAGAACCCCCTTAATGTTCGCGTCGATCATCCGCATTTTTTGCCGTTTAGCGACCAGTCATTTGCTCCAATTTTTCGGGATACCGAGTCCCTTGCACCACGATCTTGGAGGCCGCATCATCAATGTCATGCAGATCGTCGGGCGTGAGTTCGACTGAGACTCCCCCGATATTTTCGTCCAAGCGATGCAGTTTCGTAGTACCAGGGATCGGAACAATCCACGGTTTCTGGGCCAGCAGCCAGGCAAGCGCAATCTGAGCAGGGGTCGCCTGCTTCTGTTCGGCGATGCTGCCAAGCAGATCGATTAAGGCTTGATTTGCCTTGAGAGCCTCCGGCGTGAAGCGGGGTAGGGTGCTGCGGAAGTCGGAACTATCGAATGTAGTGCTTTGATCCATCTTGCCAGTCAGAAAGCCCTTGCCCAACGGGCTATACGGGACAAAGCCAATTCCGAGTTCCTCAAGGGTCGGTATCACTTCCTGCTCAGGCGTTCTCGTCCACAGTGAGTATTCACTCTGGAGAGCCGTGACCGGCTGGACGGCGTGCGCGCGACGGATCGTTTGCACGCCGGCTTCAGAAAGTCCGAAGTGCTTCACCTTACCTGACTGAATAAGTTCCTTCACCGCTCCTGCCACGTCTTCGATCGGCACGTTCGGATCAACCCGGTGCTGATAGAGCAAGTCTATTGTCTCGACCTTGAGTCGCTTGAGCGAGCCCTCCACAGCTTCCTTGATATGCTCTGGTCGGCTATTCAGTCCTGGTGAACCCTTCATGCCACGGGGATCAGAATTAGGACTCAGGTCGAATCCGAATTTGGTGGCGATCGCCACTTGCCCCCGAAAAGGAGCGAGGGCTTCGCCCACAAGCTCTTCGTTCAATAACGGGCCGTAGACCTCGGCGGTGTCAAAGAATGTAACGCCGCGTTCGACGGCGGCATGAAGAAGTGCGGTCATCTCCTGTATGTCTTTGGGCGGGCCATAGGAAAAGCTCATTCCCATACAGCCGAGTCCAATGGCCGAGACTTCCAAATTACTGTTTCCAAGTTTGCGCTTTTGCATTTTTTGAACTCCTGTCTTTGAATTAAAGGTTGGAACTGTCTTACTTCAGGCTCAGACCCAGTATTGCTCGTCACTGACTTTTTCCATCCAGTCCACGGGCTTGCCGTTAAGCCATTCCTGAATGGCGATGTGCGTCATGGCTGTGGTTGCTGTAGCACCATGCCAATGCTTCTCACCCGGCGAGATCCAGATCGCATCCCCCGGCCAAATTTGCTCGTAAGCAAATTTCTTTCCAAATCAAAACTGAGTTTTCTCTTAGATAAAAATCCAGACGCTTGCAAGAAGTCGAAATCATTTTTCATTGATTTAGCTTCATTGTAAGAATCCTCAAGGGCAAGCAATAAAACGATCGTCTAAGATTGTTGTACAATCCTGCAAACTTAGAAATGAACGCTGCCAAAACGAGTGAAAAGTCCGATATCGCTTTAATGAACGACCCGCAGGCAAAGCGCGAGGTAGACAGAGCGCAAGCCCACAGAGACGAACTGACTGAGCGGATTGCACAGGCTATTCGTCATGATGGGACGATTGAGCCACTGAAAGGATTGCACTTCAACCGCTCCTCCTCACCTTCGGAATGCATTTATAGTGTCTCTATCCCTGCCTTTTGTGCGATCGCTCAGGGCAGCAAAGAAGTTCTTCTGGGTAGCGATCGCTATCAATACGACCCGATGCATTATCTGCTTGCTACGGCCGAACTGCCGATTGTCAGTCAAATTCTGGAAGCGTCAAAGGCGCAACCGTACTTTAGCCTTCGCCTCGATCTCGACCCCACCCTCGTTGGCTCAGTGATGGTCGAGGCAGGGTATCCCTCATCGCGCAGCCGTGCTGATGTGAAAGCGATTGACGTAAGTCCGTTGAATGCAAATCTGTTGGACGCTGTGGTGCGGCTCGTCAGGCTTCTAGATTCCCCTACAGAAGCTCATGTTCTCGCACCACTGATTAAGCGGGAAATCATTTACCGACTCTTGATGGGAGAGCAAGGTAATCGGCTCCGTCATATTGCAGTTCTGGGTGGCTACACCTACCACATCGCCAGAGCCATCGAGCGACTTCGTAAAGACTTTAACGAGCCACTTCGGATTGAAAGTATCGCACGAGAGCTTGGAATGAGTGTTTCGGGCTTTCACCATCACTTTAAGTCTGTCACTGCAATGAGTCCCTTACAATTCCAGAAACAACTGCGGCTACAGGAGGCTCGCCGTCTGATGCTGGGGGAAAGCCTTGACGCTAGCAGTGCTGCCTACCGAGTGGGTTATGACGATGCCTCGCACTTCAACAGGGAGTACAAGCGGCTCTTTGGTGCACCACCGATACGCGATGTGGAGCGGCTGCGAGAAGCTGCTAGGGAGACTGCTAGTTCAATATGATTACGATCTCCTCAAGATGTCCTAATCTTTCCTAATCTTGCAGAAATCGTTTCCACCCAAATATTCTTTGAACGTTTTATATTTAATCATAATCTAGCTACTTATACACTCTTTAACAAAAGTTTATTTTTATTTAGCAGTTATTTTTGACACATGTAATATTGTATTTTTCACTTAATTAAGTGGGTATAAATAAACATAATATCAAGATTCACGACTTCTATGGAAAGTCATAAATCCTTATCCTGAGCGTTTTCTGTTTAATTTAAGTTTATCTACTTACTACAATATGTAGCTGATAGAAAACATAGTTACTGAGTTGTCATCTGCTACTCAAATTTGTATATACAGGTAAATATTTATATTTATAAAAAATAAGGTTAAGAAAAGATAAAATCATCAAAAAGATGGATAATTAGTTGTAGTTTTATAAAGTATAATTAAGAAAAAGATAAACAAATCTAGGCAGTAACAAATGCTAAAACTATCTTGAACAGTATCCCAAAAAGGCAAGGTTCGAGTTGTTTTAGATAAAAAACTACTGCTAGCTTTTACCTGCAACTAACTTGTGGGTTGAGTAGAGAAACAACAATTGTAAATTTTTCAGTTGAAGAGGCAAATAAAGGCGTGGGTCAGTATCAACCTACTCAGCTAAAACTCTATAATCCAGATGCGATCGCTCGCTATTATAGTTACCGTCCCTGGCTAGCATGGGGGCGAGTGCTGAGAATTATCTCCTCTTTTGCAGGATTTATATTTAGTCTCAAGTGGGACGAATGGCTAGACAAAGTTGAGCAAAACAAGGGTAAACGAGCTATCCAGTTGCGAGAACTGCTCACCAGCCTCGGCCCGACTTTTATTAAAGTTGGTCAAGCCCTCTCCACCAGACCAGACTTAATCCGTAAAGATTTTCTAGAAGAACTGATCAAGTTACAAGATCAGTTACCACCTTTCGATAATGCGATCGCTTATCAGATTATCGAAACCGAGCTAGACCGTCCAATTCATGAAAGTTTTAGCGAACTGTCACCTCATCCAGTAGCTGCTGCTAGCTTGGGTCAAGTATACCGTGGTCGTCTGATCAGTGGCGAAGAAGTGGCAGTGAAGGTGCAACGCCCCAACTTACGCCCGATTCTCACCCGCGACCTCTACTTATTACGCTGGGGGGCGAGTTGGGTAGCTCCTTGGTTGCCCCTCAATCTCGGTCACGACCTAACTTTAATCGTGGACGAGTTTGGCACGAAGCTATTTGAAGAAATCGACTATATAAATGAAGGCCGCAACGCCGAACACTTTGCTAGCAACTTCCGCAATGACCCAGAAGTTAAAGTTCCAGGAATTTACTGGCGTTATACCAATACCCACGTTTTAACCCTGGAATGGATTAACGGCTTCAAGCTAACAGATACTCAAAGCATCCGCCAAGCAGGTTTAGACCCAGAAGCGATTATCCAAATTGGCGTTACTTCAGGATTGCAACAGTTGCTGGAACACGGCTTCTTTCATGCTGACCCCCATCCCGGTAATTTATTTGCTGTAACCGATGGTCGGATGGCTTATATTGACTTCGGTATGATGGATCAATTGGAGGAAAACACCAAAGAAACACTGGTAGATGCGCTAGTACATTTGGTGAATAAAGACTATACCGACTTAGCCGAAGACTTTGTAAAATTAGGATTTTTAACTCCAGACACGAATATTTGCCCGATAGTGCCAGCATTAGAAGCGGTGCTAGGAAACGCCATTGGCAAAAATGTCAAGGATTTTAACTTCAAAACGATTACCGATGAGTTTTCGGAACTGATGTACGAATATCCTTTCCGAGTTCCGGCGAAGTTTGCTTTAATTATTCGTTCCTTGGTGACTCAAGAAGGTATCGCCCTGAGCCTCAACCCAGATTTCAAAATTGTGGAAGTGGGTTATCCCTACATAGCGCGGCGGTTGCTGACAGGGGAATCGCCAGAATTACGGCGGCGATTATTGAATGTGTTATTCAAAGATGGTAAATTTCAGTGGCAGCGATTAGAGAATTTAATTGCGATCGCTCGTAGTGATAACAACTTTGATGTATTGCCCACAGCCCAGATGGGTTTCCAGTTTTTGATGTCAGAAGAAGGCAAGTTTCTGCGGCGACAGCTGGTGCTGGCTCTCACGGAAGATGACCGCCTCCATACTGAAGATGTCCAACGCCTGTGGAACCTGGTTAAAGATGACTTAAAACCGGATCGTTTATTAAATGTAGCGATCGGCATTTTAACAAATTTATCTAGAGAAAGTGCAGCCGCTATTCTCCCAAAATCTGCATTCCTTGAGCCTTTTACTGGAAACCAGTCAGCAAGTAAAAACTAAAAGTCTTTAATATAATCAGGAGTTTTAATGTACTATTTTCCTCTGCAACCGCCTTATTTTCTCTTACTTGTTGGCTTTTTGACAGCATTAACATCTGGTTTGGCATTATCTGGCACTTTGAAAGTAATTGTGCAGAATTGGCCAAGCGAACGAGGAGAAAATACTAAGCCACGTTCCTCACTGAAACAATTACTTGTGCCATTTATCGGCATAACTGGCGGTACTTGTCTATTTCTCTCTTCCGGTTTAGAGATATTTGGCTTTCCCTCCACCTTGGCTTTAGGAGTTGGTCTACCAATTAGCTTGTTTACTTGTTTGCTAGTTTGGTTGCAACTAGGAAGTATGATGACCTTTATAGAACGCGAAGGTATGCAATCTTTAGATTTAGATGTTTAGATTCTTTTTCTTAGATAGTAGAACGCTTCACCAACATATAAATTACTGTAAATTCTCACCACCAGCAACGATCTCTACGAAAAATGAGATCGTTAGCTAGTGGTGAATACTTGTTTTTTACTTTACTTCAACTTCATAAATTCAAGATTTAATTGCGTTAAAATTACGTATAAATACTGAAAATTGCATCAGCAGTACATCTGCCCAAGGGATAGAAACTATGAATAAAATTATACTCTCCTTTGTTTAGAACTTTGACATTGCAGATTTTTATTTAATTAGAAGGAGCGTAAAAAGCTATGAATCAAGACAAAAAAGAATTTTGTTTTTGTACTTTAGCGTGTGGTAAGAACTATCGCGATCTTGCATTGTTATTAGCAAAAGATATCAAAAAATATTCACCTAATAGTTCTTTTATTGTTTTAACTGACTCTCCTAGCGACTTTAGCCAACAGTCCAACGTTTTAGCATTTCAGCATAGACAACAAAGTGTGAAGTTTTACCATGACAAAAGATTTGCAATAGCCAAGGGTTTATCTCTGTTTAATTCATGCATATTCATTGATGCAGATATGCGAATATTGGCACCAGTTCCACAATTTCCGCAATGGATTTCAAGACCAGGAATAACGGCAAGGGGTTGTGAAAATATGCCTAAAAAGTATGCTAAGGTTCTAGCTGGTAATCCTGATGCCAAACTTTTGAAGGAGTTTCAAGTGGCGAAAAAGGCTGCTTCAAAGTTAAATCTAGAACTAGAAAATCAAGATATTAACTTTGTGTACGAATATTTATTTGCAGTTACAAAAGACTCTGGAAAGGAAATAGAATTTCTTAAACAGTGGGAAATTCTCGCATCTTATTGTGAGTTAAACGGACTCTATGACTCCGAAGGAAATGCAATAGGTTTAGCAGCTGCTAAAGCTGGTTTACCTGTAAGATGGAGTGCAATGGAGGGTATCTCTTTCTTTAAGAATAGAGTTGAATTCGTCAGAATTAAAAAGGGAGAGTCGAAAATGGAGGACATGGCAATATATTTTGAGCAACAAGCAAAGCTAGAATACCCCGAACGCTTCATTGGGAAAAGAATTATACTTAAAATCAATAAAACTCTTAAGTATTTATATAATTTCCTGCGTTTAAGAATTATAACTTTGAAAGACTTTAATTTTTATTACCGATAATTGAGCAATAAATTAGTTACAAATTCAAAAAACTTTAAGTCTAACTTTGCTTAATTATTTAGTAATTCTATCCTTAAAATTACGATAGTTAAGCTTAATATTGCTGACTTTTTGATTTAAAAAACTTGTAGTAGTATTTTGTAGACGGACTAATGGACTCTGACGCTTAAAGCTTTTGGGTTTTTGTTCTGGTGACTTTAAATATCTATAATGCAAAAACACATCTCGATATGGGATATTAACATCTTCACCAGTGCAAAGCCTCGCAAAATCTGAAGAAGATACACTCATATAGTGAATGTAAGTCAGGGGTTTTCCTTGGTCGTAAAGAATATTATCTACAACATCAAATTTAGAACTCCAGTGGTTCCCAGTCGCTGAAGTGTGAGCAGCGTAATTATAGTAAGAGATCCCACTTCGTAAAACTAAATAGTTGAGAACTGTTTGATCGGAATCTGCCCACGCTAGTGCATCAGCTTCGCCTGCTTCTAACTTTTCTAGTAAGTTTGCTAGCATTACATCATCAAACACACCCTTTTTAGAAGCAAACCAACCGGAACAAAAAACATTATTACTAATATTTTTGAGAGAAAAAACTTTTTCTAGCTTATCTTCTGTCCAGTTAAAAATATAATCCAAATCCGACTTATATTGAAAGTCATTCGCGAGCCAATCATATTCATCCAGCTTTTGATAAACATCATCCAGTGGTTTCATTAACAACGTATCTCCGTCAAAGAAGATAAACTTGTTAAAAGGGCCATCCAGACAGCAAAGTTTTCGATGTCTTTCTACCCGATAATTCTCTGGTAAGCCATATTCTTGCCACAGTTTTAACGCTCTTGGATGAGCTTTCCAGATCCGAGTACCAAAATCTTCCCAGCGAGCTATGGAAGCATAATCTTCAAATAAGGTGACATTATCTCTAGCTGCAACCTCTGCTTTTACCTTGTCTAACCGCTCATTATATGGAATTACACAAACAGGAATCGGTCTGCCAGCATTAGCTTCTATGCTATTAAGTAAAGCAACTAGTTGGTCATAGACAACATCATTCGCTAGGATGTAAATGCCATCAATCATTGGGATACTCCTAATATTAAGTACGCGCAGCAACAAAGGGAAATAAACGGCGAGTCAGTTTGGGAATGAAAGCGAATTTGCCCTCATGGAGATAGCGATAGTGTTCCCACAATTGCCAATAGGGACTACCAGTTTTCATCCGCGTACCAGCCCAGTGGAGATATTTTAATCGTTGTCCTCGGTCATAGAGGGCGTAATCTTGCTGTTGGAAATTTTGCGAACCAGCCCAACTACCAGGCCCACCCCCAGGAATTTTAACGAGATTTCCCCGTTTAGAAATTAGTTTGAGAACAAGATAATTTAAAATTGGTTGGTCTGTAACTCCTTCAGAAAAATCGAAATATTCGCGATGCGCCGCACACTCTCGCAAAGCTTCATCCATTTGTTGTTCGGTAATAACTCCTTTTCTGGAAGCCCAAAAGCCACTGTTAAAAACGTCTTGAAGTTGGGCATCGGAAAAAATTTCCTGCTCTTTCACAAATGGGGAAAAAATATTTCGCAGCTTGTCATTGGCATGATGGTAATCACAACAGAAGAAATCGACTTCTGAAAGTTTGTCTAAATTGTCGGCGATTTTTTCAAAAACGACAATATCTGTATCAATATAGATAAACTCATCTAAAGGGCCAAACCACGCCACAAGTTTACGCATCTTATTGGGTAAGGCGAGGAAATCTCTATCAAAAATTTCTCCGATGCGTTTGGTAAATTTATCAATAAGTTCTAAATCTGGAAAAATTTGCACGTTGTGTAAGGTAGCAACCTGCTCTGCTACCTTGTGATAATCTTCATTAAATGGTATGAGATAAATGGTTACTTCTGGGTCATAATAACGAATGCTATTGAGTAAAGCGATCGCATTATCGATAACGCGATCATTAGCAACAATATAAATTCCCTTGCTCATAAATTATCCTTGGTTAATTAACTTAAATTTCCGCAAAGCTCTTGTAAGTAAATTTGGTACTGGAGCGTCATTATAATTCTTAGGAGGATTTGTAAAGACTGGAAACTTCTCTGGTTCGTGTAAGTAACGATAGTAGAGAAATAAATCTCGATAGGGAAACTCAATATTTTCTCCAGCACAGACTGCTTGATTGATCTGAGGAGGAATACCAATATAATGAAGATAAGTTAGTCGATTACCTTTGTCATAAAGAAGGTGTTCTCGTTCGTCGAAGTGCTTAGATGTAGCAGAACATCCGGTTTTTTGATTATCTGGCAGTTGCCGAGCAAAGTTATAAATAGAAAGATTTGACCTCATTACCATGTAGTTAATCAATGGTTGTTCGCCAGCACCGCCATACAAAATTTCCGCCTCACCATTTTGTAAATGGGATATTAGTAAATCTCTTTGTTCTGAGTTAAAGATTCCCCGCTTTGCACCATAGAAACCTGAGCAAAAGATTTCAGAATCTATCCGCTTTTGCTCGAAAATTTCTTGTAATTTAGGAGAATTAGCATTGAATATTTTACTAACGTCTTTAAATTGAAAATCGTAGACAACAAAATCATAAGTATCTAGCTTTTCAAACACTGTTGCTAGTGAGTTCATCACCAAGGTGTCTGCATCTAAATAGATAAACTTATCGAATGGCCCATCAAAAGCACAAAAACGACGGTGAGCGCCATACAAACGTGATTTACTACGATTCAATCGTTCTGGTGCTGCTGAGAGCATAAATTGATCCCAACGGTTGATTGATTCGCGATCGTCGTAAAGAAATACATTAGGGCGTTTAGCTATTTCATCAGCAATTCGCTGTATCCGATCGTCAAAAGGATAGATACAAACAGGAGTTTCTGAGCCTAAAATAACATCAATACTGTTGAGCAAAGCCACCAGTTGATCGAAAACATAATCATTGCCAAGGGTACAAATACCATTCATAATTTATGAGTGTTGATCGACAAAGTTTGATAACCAGTTAAGCAAGTTTAATTTGTGTAAAATGATTTGACGTGCTTCTGCGATCGCATCTTTGGCCGCATACCAAGCATCAGGTGTAGCTGTAACTTCTTTGATGTAGGCAATACCTTTTTCATCTAAACTGGGCAGCCGCAAAAAACTACCTGGTGGCAATAATTTATCAGCAGCCGGGCCACCATAGTAAATTGGTAAACACCACGCAAGTAAACTATCCCAAAGTTTCTCGCTCACATACCAATTATTATCAGCATAATTTTCAATTGCCAAATTGTAATAGTATGGAGCCATGCCATACCATTTGTTACCTAGTTCTCCTGACTTTTTAGCCGATTCTGGTAAGTTGCGCCCATATAAATCAAATTTAATGCCACTAGATTGTAGGGACTGCAAAAAGTCTAAACGCTGGTGATGCTTGGCTGTGCGACTAATTCCTGAAGTAATCCAACTACATGGAGCAACCTTTTGAGGCGGTGGCATTTCATTTAAATCTTGAAATGAATTTGAGTGATACCAAATAGCAGGCATATAGTCAGGAGTGGGAGCAAAATCATCGGGGCCAGAAATGTAGCCGCAATACTTCTGGGCTTGTTGATAATTGTGATTAGTTATTTCGACAATTTCATCTAAAGGCGGTTCCCTTAGCAAATAAATAATTCGCTCTTTGTTGACACCACGCAGTAGAGAATCAACATTTACTACTGATTTCTGGCGCTGTTTGCGAAAACTATCTAACCAAGATTTTTGTGGCGCTGCTTGGGGAAAATCAAATTGATACATCAGTAGAAAATCGGGTTTGGTTGCTAGTGATTGCATTTGCATATTGCCCCAAACTCCAAATTGATGCGGGGTTTGTTGCCACAGCCAATCGGCTCTAGTTTCTAAACCTCGATAGCTGCTAATCATACCTACAGTTTTGATAGTCATTTTAGTTATTAGTTATTTGTCTTCTACATTCTTTTTTATGCGATAACTAGAGGAAGCAGAGATTTATCAACATAACTAAGGATTTTTGCCGCTCGATTTTCCCAAGAAAACTGCTTGACAAACTCGATACTATCTGGATAACCTTCTATTTTTCTGGGATGAGTTTCTAAAACCCGCTTCAGACTTTCGGCAAATTTGCTGGAATTATCTGGCTCACACCAAGCAGTAATAGACTGAGTATCTTGAAACTCAACTAATGAAGGAATTTCCGTCGCTACAATGGGAGTTCCAGAGGCGAAGTAGTCAAATAGCTTTAAGGGAGACGTGAAAGTTGCCGCTTTTCCCGAACAATGAGGGTGAGCTAAAACATCAGCTGCTTGTAGCAAAGATGCTAACTCATTATGCAAGATATAGCCCAAAAATTTAATATTATGAACCTGTTTTTCTGTTACTAATTGCTGATAGTATTCAACTTCTGCTGGCTTACCACCTGCACAGGCAAATTGCACATTAGGCATTTCATTAGCCACATCAATTAGTACATCAATACCTTTAAATTGCTGCAAAGCTCCCGCATAAACTACCAAATATTGGCTTTCGTCTCGCAACAGTTTTTTCCGCCATTCTGCTGCTTTTTCTGGTTGTCTTTCCATAAATAAGCGGTTAAAACCATTGTGCAGCCTAATTACTTTTTCTGGGGGCATCCCATTTTTAATCATACTTTCGCGGATGGTGTCTACAACTGTAACAGCAATTTGCAACAGTGGATTTGTAACAATTTCTAGTTCAAATGGTTTCTCTTCATGGTGGTGGTGTTCATAAATTGCCGGAACGCCATTTCTGATGGCAGCTTTTATAAAGTTCCAGTTGCGACTGTGGACAAGTTTAGTAGTTGGAAGTATATGAAATGGTAAATAATACTTGCTGGCAATGGTGTTAGAGTCAGTAAATTTGCTCCGAAAATGGTCAATCGGCCAAGGCATTGGTAAGGGAGCAACTTTTAATTTGTCATGGAGATTGTAATATTGAACAAGTTCTACTGGTGTTTTTATCGGTTTAAAAGGACGTAATAAATTAACTGGATTACTAGCTTTTGCTCCTTTGTCATGGTATACCAAAACTGTTGAGTATCCCAAATTAGCGGCGGCATTGGCAGCATTTGTAGACTGCACTAGGTGAGCCTCTGGCTGAGGTAATTCTTCACCAACAAAAAAAATGTAGTGCTGTTTTAAAGGAGGATTTTTCATAACTTTAGACATTAATACTATTCTCAAATTTTCCTAAGTCATCGAGCAGATATATAGCCGACTCATAACTTTCAGTAATTAAACTATTTTGTTCTTCTGTGGTGTATGTCAAGTTATCAGCTAGAGACCGGAGAGAGCTAAGTATGAGATTGAGAGAAGTCCGAAACTCAACGGAAATTTGATTAAAAATTTGATAATGTTTACTGATAATATTTTGATTTTGGTCAGAGATTGAGAGCATTTGCCCACTGATTTGCAAATTAATAACATCCTCAAAAACATCAATGGTGTTGAGAATTCTCAAGGCTGATTTATAAGAGTCTTCGATTAATTCATGCCGTTCTTGGGAATCGTCTACTAAATCATCAAGTAATAAGCGTAGAAATCCAATCATTGAGTTCATCTGCGTCCGAATTTCGTGAGAAATGCGGAGCAAACTTTGATTGTGTTTGGTAACAGTTTCAGGACGTTCTGCAAATTGCATGGAGTACAAGCGTGAGTAGTAACCACCCTTTTGTAAAAGTTCGTCATGGGTTCCTACTTCTACTACCTGTCCTTGATCTAATACGGCTATTTGATTGGCTTTTTGGACTGTGGAAAGGCGGTGAGCAATTACTAAGGTGGTGCGATCGCGACTAAGATCGTCAAGTGCAGCTTGTACTAAGCGTTCGGAAACAGTATCTAAAGCGCTAGTGGCTTCATCTAAAATCAGAATTTCGGGATTTTGGAGGAGGGCGCGGGCGATCGCTAATCTTTGCCTTTGTCCACCAGATAACATCACGCCGCGATCGCCAATTAGGGTATCAAATCCTTGAGGCAATTTGCTGATAAACTCATAAGCATTTGCCCGCTTGGCTGCTGTCAGAATTTCATCCTCAGTAGCTTCTGCTCGCCCATAGGCGATGTTATTTTGCACCGAGTCATTAAAAAGAAAGGTATCTTGACTAACAATGCCCATCCGCTTTCGCACGGATATAAGATCGAACTCCCGCAAATCGGTGCCGTCAATGGTAATGCTGCCAGCGATCGGGTCGTAAAATCTGGGCAAAAGGTCTGCCAAAGTGGATTTACCAGCACCAGAACCGCCTACCAATGCTAAGGTTGTACCGCGCGGTAAATATAAATTCACGTCTTTGAGTACCAACTTTTCATGACTAGGGTAGGCAAAGCAAAGAGAATTAAAAGACACTCCCTCTTCTAATTTTGTGTAGGGAAGTTTACCCTTCTCCATGAACGGTTTATCGTGCAGGCTTAAAAATTCATTCGTCACATCTACACTGGCGGCGGTACTGGCAAAGTTGCTGCGAATAGTATTTAACTGAGAAATTAATGGCAGCACTCGCAGCAGCACTAATAAATATGTCAACAGTACGGTAGAAAGAGAAGAAACTTGGTCAGCAAAGAAGGTTTTGCTCAAAAGTACAATCAGCAGTAAAGCTGTAATACCCATCACCTCACTCAGAGGTGTAATCACTTCCGAATTAACCTGAGACTGAAAATCTGCTAATTCGCGATCGCGAATTAATTTTTTAATCCGTTGATATTCTTTTTGTTCATTTCCAGTCGCCTTTACCAGTCGGATTCCGTTCAAAGTTTCCAGTACAGAGACTGAGTATGCTCTAGACATCTCACTAAGCTGTTTGCCAAAAGTTCTCGACCGAGAAATGGCATACTGATTTATTAACGTCACCAATGACAGTAAAAGCGTAGCAGCAATTGTTAACTGCCAAGAAATTGACAGCAATAAAGCGACAAAAACTAAAACTGTGATTACTAGAATAACTATCTTGACCGTACTACCTATAGCACTTGCAGCCCTGCCAATTTCTCCACCAAGACGGTTTATTAAATCACCAACCTTTGTCTTGGCATAATAATCTATATCAATTTCTAGTAATAGCCTTAACCCAGTTTCGCGCATATCAGATGTCAGCTTTCTGGTTAAAGAACTCGATGCTAATGTGCTGGCGTAAGTGGCTAAATTCTTTAAAAGAATTGTGAGTATAATTGCTCCAGCCATTACTCCTATTCGGTAAGGTTCTGGAGTATTATCAAAGGGAGATATCAACCTTTTTAAGATGGGAGGAGCGGTACTTAAATCTACTTCTTGCCCCACAATTTTTAAAACCACTGGCACAATTAAAGCTGTGCTGATCCCATTAAATAAAGCTCCAGAAAATCCTAACAATATTGTCAGCAGAATCAAACCTGGATAGGGTTTAGCGAATCTTAGTAGTAGTTTTCTGGTAGACATTGGATATTTTTATGCCAATTTCACTTATTAATATTATTCACCAATTAATTGCTAAAATAGCTAATTCTCAAATAAATCAAACTAAATAATCTTCATCTCTCAACTCCGTAAAAACACAGCTACACCTATAACACCAGTTTCTAGAAATTTTTCCAGATAAAATACCAGAGATGCTTTGGCACAAAGAGGAAATGAAAATCTCTTTTTAAATGCATCACAACCTATAAATATTCACAACCGAGCAATTACTGACTTAAGCACAGAAGCCATAGCCTCTATGCTATAGTGTTCCACACATCTTTCTCTTGCCTTAATACCTTTCTGATTTGCTGACTCTAAATTCTCAAAAATCAATTGAATTTTTTCAGCAATCTGTTCAGGACAGGCAGGTTCGACTAAATAACCAGTATCACCTAAAATTTTGGGAATATCTCCAACACGTGTTGATAATACAGGTTTAGCCATTGCCATTCCATCTGTCAACTTCAGGGGAAATTGAGCGCGAGTTTCTGGGGTATCTCGCTGGGGAACGACTACAATGTGAGCAGCTGCTACCAAATCAGGCATAACATCAGCTGGATACTTTGGTAATTTGATAATCCAGCGTCCCCATTTTTCTTGAAGTTGTCGATCGTAATCATCATAAGGACTGCCACCGACAATCACTAGTCTTAAGTCTGGTTGATTAATTTTATCGAGTGCTATGAGAACATCTTCTAGACCTTTATAGGGTCTTGGCGCACCAGGAAACATTAAAATACGATATTCAGATAAACCATAACGATTTCTGCTGGACTCAGCATCATATCCAGAGGGATCGAATAAAGCAGTATCTTTACCATTGGGGACAAATGTACCGCCAAAACGCTGCTGCAAAAAGTTAGTATGCACTGTCACAGCATCAGCATGACTTACCAAACCTTCCATCCATTTCACGTACAAAGGATGATAAGGATTCCTGAGTGCGCCGTTTGATTTCAACAAGTCTCTGGCTAATTGTTTGGGTGTAAGACTATAATGCCAGTCGTCGCCACCATACCAACTGAGTTCCCAATCATCTATGTCTAAAATTAACGGGTTGCGGCTAAAGATTTTCTTTAATAAGGCAACTCCAAAACTCGCTATTTGTGGTTTTATTGCATAAATTATATCTCCATTAATTTTTGGTAAAATTTTTTGGATTTCTCCAAAAAAATCTGGAAAGTTTTTGCCTGGTAAATTATAAACGTTTAATTCTAACGGCAAATTACGATATAAGTTCTTTCCAAATAAAAACCCGATAATTTCAACTTCATATTCTAAATTTCTTAGGGCTGTTGCTATCAAGTATGCACGCAAAATAGCTGCACTTGATAAATCAGAAACCAACAGCGATATCTTGGAAAACTTTTTCACTATTTTTTTACTTATTTTTATTTAATTCGCCAAGGATTTGTCACTTGATTCGGTAAAAATACTTTAGCTAATCTGTCAAAAATCCTTGTATACAAGGAACGACTAATATCTTTAGCATATTGAGGTCGATAAGGATAAGTACAGTGAAGAACTTTAATTTTATCCTGAATATCATAAGCATCCTGCCACTTACTGAGATAATTATAGGTAGGTGGTAGGATTTTCATGTAAGGACGGACAGATGCGATCGCAGAAGCAAAAGCCCCTTGATCTTTTAGGAGTAATTTATCTTGGTTATTTTTGACAATCTCAAAATACTGTTTAAATTCTTCAAACAATATCTTGGTTACTTCTGTTTTCCTAAAAGCCATAAAACCGCCATTATACTGCACACTATCTGCTTGTAATGGTAATCCTACTGATTGCAGAATTGGCAAAACATTTGGCAAAAGGTCTTCTTGTTTACCACGTAATAAATTTGTGGCTTTCAAAATAGAAGGTTGAACATCTTCAGTTAGTAAAAAGTCATATTCATCTAAATAGTCAAAGACATCATTGATATCTGAAAGTAAACAAATATCTGAATCTAGGTAAATCGTTTTATCAAACTCAGAAGCTGCATATAGAGCTAGTTTTGCTTGCCGCGATGCTAAAACAGTATTTTCATTTGTAGGTGCTGGCTTTAAAATTACATTTTTGAATGCCTTGAGCAAAGGATAAAGAATTATTGGTACTTGGTCAATTAAAATAATAATCGGCTCTTGATGAAACTTTCTAACCGCCGCTAAAAAATGAATACAATCTTGAAAAGAGTAGAGTCCGGTTAAGATTGTAATAAAACCTCTGGTTTCTGTCTTCATAAATAAAACAAGTTAAATAATTATTACTTTTAATCCTAGCCGAGCTAATTTAATGTGTCCATTCCCAAACACTTTTACTCCAGTCCTCGTTAGGGTAAAAAACTCCTTGCCATTGGTAAAAGTGAACAAAATCTTCGATTTTTAAAGTTTTATTTACATCCCTAATCATATAGAGAGGCCGCTTGCCATAAAATGATGCCCACATGCTATAACTACTCGGTGGGCCAATAATATAATCACATTCCGCCAAAGAATACATATCCTCAATTATATGATTGTTGCCATAAACATAAGATAAATGTTGTAAATAATCTTTCTTTTGCCTCTGATTTGAGCAAATCAAAAATGTCACTTTTTTGTTAGGAAATAGTGCTTTAGCTGATTCCATAACCTTTAAATACTCTTCAAATAAATAAAAATATTTGCCGTTTTGATGTTCTTGGTAATCCCCATGACGGATATGGATTCCAACGATCGCATCAGTCTCGCTACGTATCTGGGATATGAGATTTGCTACATTAAGCTGATACTTATTTAAAGGTTGAAAGTAAGCACGAATTTTTTCTCCATGTTTTTGGAGATTTGAGAGATCGTCTACAAACCATCCATCACGAAACATCCATCCTTGAAAAAAATTTATAGAGCCTGATTTCAACTCTTTTGTAATAATTGAATTATTCCAGCTAAAAGGTTGATCGCGCTTAATATTAATTGTCTTAAACCGGCCACTTTCAGCTAAAAAACGATTAAAATTATAGTAATATTTGCGTAGTAATTTGTTTCCTGGAATTGAAACTACTGGAGGGGGATAGCAAGATAAAAAGTCTTGAGAGGTTGACATAAAAAAATCAGCATACTCTTCAAAAGCTGGGTTTATAACTGTAAAATTATTTTCAATTGCAAATGCTATAAAATTAGCAAATGACAATAATCTATTTCCTAATTGTCCAGATTTTGCAGAAATAACTAACATAAATACAGCCTAGAGAGATTAAAATTAATGATATTGGCTAAAGCTTTCAAAATCCAAAATTATCCATATAAAATTAATTTTAATGAATGAAAGTAAATATATCCAATGAATGAATTTATTTGTATCCTTTTAACAGCAAATTACAAAATAAATATAACTTTGTCTTTGCGGTTATTACCAGAGAAAATTCACTGAGAAATTGCGATTTATTTTGGTTAATTTAAGTGTATTTACTAGAATAATATAGTTGTATATATTATAATTAATAGTAAATTACAGTCATACTGAATAAAGTATAAATACTGGATGTAGTTTGTGCAAGTAGCCTTGTTACTGAATACCAAACATCTGTTTTAAGTAGGTTGGCGTGAATATTTATCATCAGGATTAGGCAGGAGGCACGAGGGAAGAGGGTTTTAGTGTAATTTAATTTTGTCTTTGTCTAACATAGTTTGGTTTTTCCCAGTCGTTCTACTCATAATAGAGGCAGAGGCAATGCAGGTAATCCGTCTGGAAGCACTCTCAGACAACTATATATTCTTAGTACATGACGAGAAACAAAATATCGCGGCTGTTGTCGATCCAGCCGAGTCTCAACCAGTATTAAAGAAACTGGCACAATTAAAAGCTGAGTTGGTAGCAATTTTCAACACCCACCACCATAACGATCATGTGGGTGGTAATAAGCAATTAATCGAACAATTCCCCCAATTGATAGTTTATGGAGGAGCCGAAGATCGTGGGAGAATTCCTGGACAGCAGGTGTTTTTGCAACAAGGCGATCGCGTCCAGTTTGCAGACCGCATAGCTGAAGTTATCTTCGTTCCTGGACATACCCGCGCTCACATCGCTTACTACTTTCCCCCCGAAAAAGCTGGTGAGACAGGCGATTTATTTTGCGGCGATACTTTATTTTCTGGCGGTTGCGGTCGCTTGTTTGAAGGAACACCGACCCAAATGGTAGACTCTTTAAGCAAACTGCGCTCTCTACCTGATAATACACTCATCTGGTGTGCCCACGAATACACGTTGAACAATCTGCAATTTGCTCTAACTGTGGATGGCGACAACGCCGACTTACAAAGACGCTTCAATGAAGTCAAAGCTTACCGTAGTCGAGGAGAAGCTACTATTCCCTCACTGCTGGGAGTGGAGAAGCACACCAATCCCTTTTTGCGTTGGGATCAGCCATCATTACAATCAACTGTTAAGAGTAGCGATGGAGTGCAAACCTTTGCGCGGATACGGGAAATGAAAAATAACTTTTAGAGATTGGGCATTGGGAATTGTTACTCATCTGCTCTCCCCATTCCCCATTCCTTCAATTTTTTAGCGGCAATAGTTGCGATCGCACCCTTCCTTTCGCTACGATCTGTAAGCTTTAGGGTGTAGGCAAAGAAGCTTGGAATACAGCAGTGACATTGTGAGCTATCAAGCCTTACCCAAATTAATCAGATTTTACAGGAAAAACGATGGCGAAACGCGTACAGTTAGTTTTAAATCAGGATATCAGCAAGCTGGGGAAATCTGGCGACTTAGTAGAAGTAGCTCCTGGCTACGCTCGTAATTATCTGATTCCCCAGAAATTGGCAACCAATGCCACTCCTGGTATTCTCAAGCAAGTAGAACGCCGCCGCGAGCAAGAGCGTCAACGGCAATTAGAACTCAGACAACAAGCTCTTGAGCAAAAAGAATCTCTGGAAAAAGTTGGTAGTTTGACAATTGCCAAGCAGGTTGGTGAAAACGAAGCAATTTTTGGTACTATCACCACCCAAGATGTTGCAGATGCAATTAAGGCAGCCACCAGTCAAGAAGTGGATCGGCGTGGAATTACCATCCCTGATATTAACCACCTTGGTACTTATCAAGCCGAAATCAAGCTGCATTCTGATGTAGTAGCACAAGTCGATATTCAAGTCGTCGCTAGTTAACTCAGAAGGGGGACGCAAAGATGAGGGGGATGAGGAAGTGAATAATATTCCTAACTCCTCTAAAGACGCGATTAATCGCGTCTCTAGCAAAATCGTCAAAACTAAAATCGTTTATGGCTGAAGAACTGAATTTTAAAGGCGATGGTAGCGATCGCCTCCCCCCACAAAATATCGAGGCCGAAGAAGCGATTTTGGGGGGTATTTTGCTAGATCCAGAAGCGATTAGTCGAGTTAGCGATCGCCTCCTTCCTGAAGCTTTTTACATTAGCGCTCACAAAGATATTTATCAAGCAGCTGTGAGGCTTCACGCCCAAGGTAAAGCCACAGACTTGCTCTCGGTTACAAGTTGGTTGACTGACCATGACATGCTTGCCCGCATAGGTGGGAGAAATAAATTAGCAACTCTCGTAGACCGCACAGTGTCAGCTGTGAACATTGATGCTTTAGCAGGGTTGGTAATGGACAAATACCTGCGGCGGCGCTTAATTAAAGCTGGCAATGAAATTGTACATCTTGGTTACGAGACAGAAACCGAGTTACCAACCGTTTTAGATCAGGCAGAACAGAAAGTATTCGGCGTGACTCAAGAACGTCCCCAATCGGGTTTAGTTCACATTGCTGATACTCTAATTAATAATTTCCAGGATATTGAAGATAGAAATCAAGGTATTGCCTTACCTGGAATTCCCTGTGGATTTTACGATTTAGATGCCATGACCAGTGGCTTTCAGCGTTCTGATTTGATTATTGTCGCTGCTAGGCCTGCAATGGGAAAGACAAGCTTTTCGATGAACATTGCACAATATATTGCTAATTACGAAATTATTATCAGGCGTGATAACATTGACGAGCGGAAGAAACTAGCAGTTGCTATTTTCAGTTTGGAAATGTCCAAAGAGCAACTGACGCAACGGCTATTAGCTAGCGAAGCGCAAATTGAAAGTAGTTATCTGCGGACTGGTCGCCTCAGTCAAACACAGTGGGAACCTTTAAGCCGTGCTATTGGTATTCTTTCTGAGATGCCGATTTATATTGACGATACGCCGAATATTACAGTTACACAAATGCGTAGTCAGGCAAGAAGACTGCAAGCAGAGCAAGGAACCCTGGGTTTGATCGTAATAGATTACTTGCAATTAATGGAAGGAGCAGGTGATAATCGCGTACAAGAATTATCAAAAATTACCCGTCAACTCAAAGGTTTAGCGCGTGAATTATCTGTACCAATAATTGCCCTATCTCAGTTGAGCCGAGGGGTGGAAGCACGTACTAATAAGCGTCCGATGTTGTCAGATTTGAGAGAAAGTGGAAGTATTGAACAAGATGCCGATTTAGTAATCATGTTGTACCGCGACGAATACTACTCTCCCGATACTCCCGATCGCGGCATTGCAGAAGTAATTATAGCTAAACACCGCAACGGGCCTACAGGGACTGCGAAACTTTTATTTAATCCACAGTTTACAAAGTTTCAAAATTTAAAAATTTAGCTATTGAATTGGGGACTGGGGACTGGGGATTGGGAGCAGAAGATTAAAAGTTAGATTATTTACTTATTCCCAATGTCCAATACCCAATGCCCCATGTCCCAGTTCCTACTTAACTCCCAGCAATTCCACTTCAAAAATTAGAGTTGCATTAGGTGGAATCACGCCACCAGCACCACGAGCGCCATAGCCTAACTCAGATGGGATGATTAACTTACGAAGACCGCCTACTTTAATTGTGCTAACTCCCTCGTCCCAACCTTTAATTACCTGTCCTACGCCAATTTTAAAGCTGAAGGGTTGGCCGCGATCGCGTGAACTATCAAACTTAGTACCATCTTCTAAAGTGCCGACATAGTGAACTTCAACCGTTTGTCCTGGTTGAGGAGTCGCCCCAGTCCCCTCTTTTAACTCAACATATTTTAATCCAGAGGGGGTAGTTACGGCCTTAGCATCAGACATAGTATTACTCGCAATTAAGATATTGTTTTCAGTTACAGTTGTGGCCGCTGGCGGGGTTTGGGTTAACTGAACAGCAATGGCAGTATTCTGTTTACTGCTTACTTGCCCCACAACCAAAAGCACAACACACACCAGCATGAACGCCACGCTGAGGAAAATTGGTTTCAAAATCAGTTCTCCTTACTTAAGTATCCTGGCAAAAAGATTACCAATAGGACACAATTAGTTTAAATCACAAAGGACATCTTAACGCCAAAGCTTATTTTCTAAATCGCGTAATTGACGCTCTAAACGGTCAATTCTACCGCGCAGTTCATCCACTTCCGACTGGCGAGCTACCCCCAAATCTTGCATCATATTTCGCATTTGTCGTTGCATTTGGACATCGAAGTTTCCTTGCTCTGACTTTAACTGCTGGGCAAGATCGTCTATAACTGCCTTGGCTTGCTCAGGATTGAGCTTACCGTCTTTAACTAAGTCATCACTAACTTGGCGCAGTTTTTCCGCTACTAAAGACGTTGTGCCAAGACCCACCATCATTAGCTGTTGCAACCAGTTGCTGTTGTCCATATTCCCTTCCTCTTACTTGTTTCAAACCAGCCGACTCTTGCTCCTGAGTGTAGGCAATCAAGCTATGCTAAAAGCCTAGTTCTTCTAGCCTACATCTCTATTTTGGCAAATTGGCAAACACAGAGATTACAGGGTGTGATTGTAGAACTACTCAAGTTTCAGGATGCCCCAGATTTAAGGGAAAATTTTATCCAGAAGGACGCTTGAAGAGTGCTGAGTTGAAAGACCACCCGCAAGGCGCGAGGCAAACATCTTTGTGCTAAAGGACTGAGTACTTTTTACCTCACTCAGCACAGGCGAAACGCCCCGCTACCACTAACACCACTGAGTAAGGTGAAGCGATCGCACCCAAAAATTATTTGAATCTGACTTGACTTTTTGTTAAATCTGTGAATGCCATTTCTGAAAGGCTATTTCGTAATCCTCTGATTTACTCTGATAAACACCCCACCAATGAAAAAATAGTCCTAACCCCCATCCTAATACTGGAAAAATAGCCCAAAAATAACTAGGACTAGTGATGAAATTCAAGATAATAAGGAATAAATTCACCGCTAAGAATGAAACAAAATGCGTCCAAAAGCCTCTGCGTCGGAAAGTATTAAATGTGTGTAGCGAACGTTCCTCTTCTTGTTCAGCGAACCACTTTTTTTCAGTTGTTTCTAAAATATCAGAAGAAATACCTAATTCCGATGCCATTTCTAGAAGCTGTTCTCGTGAAAACTCACCTTCTTGTTTGCGAGTTAGTGCTATTTCAAGGATTTTTTGTACATCTTCTGAATCGTAAGTCATTTTAATTACCTTATAAGTTTGTGTGTAAATGCGCTTTTTATTTCACGAAGTTTTTGAGAGACTCCGTTCAATTCAGTTAGCGAACGCCTCCACATTTTGCACCCAATACTTAGTGACATTCACAACCTTATTATTTTCTCACAACTGATTTAGAGCTACTGTATTTGTCAATACCTCTATATTGCTTTTATAACGTTAAGCCAAACATTATCTGAAAGTTGAATGCTAGTATTGTCAGAAAATATTGACAATTGTCGAGGTAAAATTCTCGTTTTTAAAGGAGGTTTTTGATACTAACTAAAAACCACAGTATTTGCATCGGATTTGGATGCAATAGACACATAAATTTTAGATAAATAGTTCCAAAACCTTGTTTCAGATAGATTTTAGTTTGTGTAATCCGATGATCCCCACTGTCTCGATTTGGGGAATTAAACACTTAAGTGCAATTCCCACTTATTCATGTGTGTATGTGGTTTTTTGAGCCAATCTATGCGCCTTACGGCTTCAAATATGCGTAAATTTCAGTTTATCGGCCGTAAATTGATGAGTAGAAAGCAGCAAGTGCAACTCACACGTTCTATGAACAATAACATTCTTAACCTAACCGTCTCTCCAGTTGCGATCGCCATTATTGGTGGTGGCTTTAGTGGTTCTCTGGTTGCAGCCAATCTTTTACGCAACGCAACCATACCATTGTCCATCAAGTTGATTGAACGTAATTCTGAAGTTGGTAGAGGAGTTGCTTATGGGACACCAGTAGATTGTCACTTGTTGAATGTACCGGCGGGTAAGATGAGTGCTTATGGCGATGAACCAAATCACTTCCTCAACTGGCTGCATAGGAACGGCTACGAACAAGTAACTCCATCTACTTTTGTTCCGCGTCGGGTTTACGGGGACTATGTACAGGCGACTTTAAAAGCAGCACAACTAAATGCAGCAGCTAATGTGCAGTTAGAGAAGATTGTGGATGAAGCGATCGCCATCGAAACTAAACCCAACAGCACAATCATATATCTGAGTGGCGGTCAATATTTGGATGTGCAAAAGGCGGTGTTAGCGTTGGGCAATTTCCCAGCAATTCTGCCTGCACCGCTTGCCGTTTTAGACAACCGCTATGTCAAAGATGCTTGGTCTGCTGATGCGATCGCTGATTTAAATCCAGAGGATGCTATTTTGTTGGTAGGAACTGGGTTAACAATGGCAGATGCGGTTGTTGCTTTACATCAGCAAGGTTTCCAGGGACAAATTCACACCGTCTCGCGGCACGGATTGATGCCTTGTAGCCACAAATCAACAACTCCTTATCCAGCATTTATTGATGGAGAAACTGCACCAAAAACGGCGCGAGGATTGCTGCATATAGTACGTCAAGAACTGCGCGAAGCCCTTACCCAAGGACACGGTTGGCGGGCGGTAATCGATGCCATTCGCCCAATTATTCCTCAACTTTGGCAAGCAATGCCATTACCAGAACAGAAGCGATTTCTGCGCCATGTCAAAGCTTACTGGGAAGTTCATCGCCATCGGATTGCTGAAGGAATTGCCGAAATACTTGATGCTGCAATGGAGTCTGGTCAACTCAGCCATTACGCAGGTCGGATTCAAAGCTGTCAGGAGTTTGAGAATGGAGTAAATGTGAAAATCTGCGAACGAGGGACGCACGAGGATATTGTTTTGCAAGTTAAGCGAATTGTCAATTGCACCGGCGCAAATTGTGATTACCGCAGATTGCAGCACCCATTGGTTGCTAGCCTCCAAGAACAACGCTTGATCCGTCCTAACAGATTATCAATGGGAATTGACACAGCCTCAAATGGTGCGCTAATCGATGCAGATGGAAATACATCTCAAATGCTGTATACCTTGGGGACACCACGCAAGGGCAATCTTTGGGAAACCACTGCTGTTCCCGAAATTCGTTCTCAGGCGGCAAATTTAGCACAGGAGTTACTAAAATCTCTCAATCCCAAATCCTACGCTACTACTTTCTTGTTGAGGAAACCTGTGATGTTATTTCGTCAACTATTCGATAAAGAATCTAGTACTTATACTTACCTAATTGCCGACCCAGAAAGTAAAACAGCTGTCCTAGTCGATCCTGTGTTGGAACAGGTTGAACGCGATCTTCAAGTGTTACGACAATTAGGGCTGACCCTGCGCTATTGTCTGGAAACCCATATCCATGCTGACCACATCACTGGGACAGATAGCGCTCTTTTATTACTCCGAAAAAATAAAATATTCGTAGGTTGGGTTGAACGAAGTGAAACCCAACAAAACCAGAGATTGTTGGTGTTGGGTTTCGTTCCTCAACCCAACCTACGCCTAAATTCATCAAAGTCCTTAAAAATAAGGGTGGATGATTTTTATCCGACGAGAGTCATAAAAGAGCGATAGATTGAGATCGCTGACGGGTTGCTTGGGGATTGTCCCTGAGAATACAGGGGCTACCTATGCAGATCGCTACATTGCTGATGGGAATATTTTGGAATTGGGGAATGTGCAGATTCAGGCGATCGCTACCCCTGGTCACACTGACAGCCATATAGCATACTTAGTCAACCACACACATCTATTAACTGGAGATGCCCTATTTATCAGGGGTTGCGGTCGTACCGACTTCCAAAACGGCGACGCTGGATCGCTATATGATGCCGTTACTCAGAAGCTATTTACATTACCAGATGACACCTTGGTATATCCCGGTCACGACTACCAAGGACAGACAGTATCCACCATTGGCGAGGAAAAATCCTGGAATCCCCGGTTTGCTGGACGCAGCCGCAACCAGTTCATCGAACTAATGAAAAACCTCAACTTACCCCAACCAAAAAAGATGCCGGAAGTTGTACCCGCAAATCAGCATTGTGGCAGAGTTTTAGTTGCATTGGACTATCAAATTTGAGTGAACTATAGAAACAATAGAGCGATCGCACCTTTTCCATTAAGATTGTGTAGCGATGTCTAACGACAAGTCGCTATGCGTCTACGCTCTATTGTTTTCCGAAAGCGACAAAAAAGAGCTATTCTTTTTAGCTAATTGCCTTCTTTCTCTTCAGGCATATTCCCAATAATCCAGCAGTAACTGCTATTCCTCCAATAGCTGATGGTTCAGGCACAGGTTTTACACTCACACTATCCAAGTATAAAAAACCATAGCTAGCTCTACCACCCAATTTCAACTCTGTAGATGATTTTGTCGCCACAAAATTCAAGTCATATTGTGTGAAGGGATTTCCAGCAGTATTTATACTATTTGTTTTCTCAAAAACTTTACTTTCATCGATAAATGCCTGAAATATATTATCAACTTGACTGCTATCTTCATCTGTTCCTAAAGAGAAACTGAGATTATAGTTACTACCGATAGTCGTAGTCAGATTCTGGGATATGTAAGCAGGATTTACAAATGAACCAATCGCTAAACCTTGATTACCACTTTTGGGAAAATTGCTAATTTTAATTCCTGATGTATCAAACGGATCGCCAGATTTATTCCATCCTGTAATATTGGGATTTGTAGTGTTGGGATTATTAGGATCTACGAGGGGGTCGAGTTCAAATCCTCCGTTAAAAACACGGTCTTGAGGATCTACAACATAGTTGGGATTATATTGTTGTGCTTGTGCTACTGGAATATAAGTACCAGTAATCATAGCAGTGCTGGCTAAGGTAGTGGTAAAACTAAAAACAATAATTGAGAGTTTTTTAGTTAACTTCATGAAAGTTGACTCCAAATAATTCCAAATTCCGACAATTCAAACAAGTTGATAGTTACATTTATGCTGGCTCTAATTGGTGTCAAAAAAATAAACACTTTATCTAGGTTGATAAGAGTTACTATTCACCATAGATAATCTCTCCATAAACCGATGATGGAGTTTTTAATCAGATGAATTGAAGTGGCATTCTCAACACTCTAGAGCCAGATATCGCTTAGGATTTTAAGAGGGTGATTGTTAGCTCGCGCTCTGTGGCTTATTCACTCCCAGGAGCGTCACTCACATACAGAGTTTTGCCCTAGTTGATCTGTAGATTTGAAACTCACATCATCCAAATATAAAAATGCATACTTGACTCTGGAAGCAAACCTGATCTCGGTGGATGTTTCTTTGGCTTGAAAATAAAACGTGTATTGTGTGTAGGGTTGGTGAGAAGTATTATTTTTCGTACAAACCGGCTTTTCACGTATAAAAGCCTGAAATTTATTATCCAGATCGGGTGCTTCCTCTGTTGATCCTAAATAGAAAGTAAGTCGGTAGTATTGATTAACGACTGTAGGGACATTCTGTGATATGTAGCTCAAGTCTGAAAATCCACCAAGCGATAAACCTTGAGTCCCAGTGTTAGCAAAATTGTCAATCCTAGTACCTGATGTATCTATCGGATCGCCATTTTTAATCCATCCTGTAATATTAGGATTTGTAGCATTGGGATTATTAGGATCTACGAGTGGGTCATTTTCAAATCCCCCGTTGGTAATCAGTTCTGCTCCATCTGCTTGTGCTGCTGACTTATAAGTATTGGTTATCACAGCAGTATTAAGGAGAGCAGTAGTCAAACTACAAAAAATAATTGAGAGTTTTTTAGTGAACTTCACAAGACATAACTCCAAATAGTTCAAAATTAACGACAGCGAGGACTCGATTGATTTACTTTGTGGTGATTAAGGCAAGATAAACCCGTAAGTATTTTTGAAGATATTCTGGGCAGTAGTACCACTTAAGTAGGTAGAAAAACTCTGTGCTGTCGATAAAACTGTAGTGTTGGCGAGTATGCCCAGTGGATAGACAATCGGATCGCTCTCTGTTGTTAGGGCAGTTTCTACAACTCTTACCTTGGTAGAAATTGCAGCATCAGTTTTGTAAACGGCACCTGCATCAATAGTTTTACTTACGCCTCCAACTACAAGAGTTTTATTTTCAACAGCAGTTAAGACATTACGCACATTGCTAGCGAGGTATGTTTTAGGACTAACAGTAGTGAAAATACCTCGGCTAGTAAGAACTTGTTTGGCATAATTTCCTGCTGGCACAACTGGCGGAGTACCTGTGTAATCACCTATGGCAATACCAGTAATGTTGGCGTTGGTCAAACCATTGAAGCTAGTTAGAGCAGCACTACCAGCACTAACAGGAGCTGTCGTAGGGGCTATCAAAACTAGACGGTTTTTGACAATGTTCTTACGGCTACCTGAAACCAATTTACTTGGGGTTGCATTCTGCAAGACATCCATTTGGTCGGTGGCAGCAGAAATGAAAATATCTGCTGTTGCTCCTGCTTGTATTTGGCTAAGTAAGGTACCAGAAGCACCAAACGTATAAACAACGTTGACACTTGGGTTAGCACTTTGGTACTGAGTCTTAATGTCATTCATCGCGTTTGTTAAGCTAGAAGCCGCAAACACGTTAAGTGTAGTTGTGGAGTTTGCTGGCGATAAATTGACAAACTGGGAGCCTATTACCAGCATCATGCTGGTGACTGCCGTAGCAATCCAAGCGATAAGTCTTCTTCTGTTCATGAAAGTTATAGTTTAAGATGAAATCCCATCACTCGCATATATCGATACCTGGAAACAAAAAACCAAGCCGGAATTACCCAAAGCGTTTCCGACGATGGAAATTGATAATTTTCCAGTAAGTTTACTTAAACAGAGAGTAAAAGGGATAGAATGATGAGATTGTACCATCAAAGTAGGTATATACCAAATAATTTGGTAAGCAAAGCCTGACATGACAATTGAAATATAAATTCGTAGTTTTCTCAGGTCACTTGCACCAATAAAAATCCTTATTCAATCTAACAATTATCGTAAATTAATTTTATATTTTTACTTCTAGGTACTGAATTTTTACCTTTTCCAATAGGGACAAAAAATAACTATTATTTGTAGTGTATAACCTCTGAAAAAATTGACCAGCCTTCTCCTTCAAAGACGCAAGCGCGAACATCAGAAAAAGTCTCTCCTATATTGTTCGTGTCTCGTATCTCCCCAAGGTAAATAGATATAGAAAACAAGGCTGGCCGTCCGCTTTTTTTGCCCTAATGCACTAGCTAATCGCCTTCTTTTTCTTCAGCCAAATTCCTAGTAATCCTGCAACTGCTACTCCTCCAATAGCTGATGGTTCAGGCACAGCTTTTACACTCACACCATCTAAGTAGAGAAATGCATATTTATCCACATTCCCAAATTTTAACTCTGTGGATAATGCGTCTGCTGTGAAATTGAACTTATATTGCGTGTATGGTTGAAAAGAAATGTTTTTTTGATCAAAAATTTTATTTTCACCTACAAATGTCTGAAATTGATTATCAAGCCAAGGGGCCTCATCTACAGATGCTAAATAGTAACTAAGTTCGTATTTCTGACCAGGTTGTGTAGAAAGCGTCTGTGATATGTAGCTGAGGTTTACAAATCCACCAAGTGATAAGCCCTGATTACCACTATCATGTTGAGGAAAATTGCTAATTTTAGTTAATGATGTATCGATCGGATCGCCAGATTTAATCCAGTCTGTAACATTAGGATTTGTAACGTTGGGATCATTAGGATCTACGAGGGGGTCGAATTCAAAGCTTCCGTTTTTAACGAGTTCTGCCGCTTCTGCTGCTACATTATAAGTATTGGTAATCACAGCAGTGCTAATTAAGGTAGTAGTAACACTTAAAACAATAATTGAGAGTTTTTTAGTTAACTTCACGAAACTTGACTCCTAATAATTTAAATTTTCGACAATTAAGACAAGTTGATATAGCAGTTCTTACTTCAGTGCAATACAGTCTGAACCTTACCCCGTACTTGAGGCACGCAAACACTCCCCTGTGTGATGCTTTGGAGAGGGGTTGGGGGTGAGGTTTAAAAATGTACTTCATGCAAATGAGAACCGCTATAGTTACATCCATGCTGACTCTCAGTAGTGTCAAGAAAGCTAAATGCTTCATCCTAGTTTAGAAGAGTTAGTTTTATTAAACTCAATTTCCCCCTTCATATTAAGGTATAGCTTTAACACTCACATTATCCAAATATAAAAACGCAAACTTGGCTTTGGAACCAAACTTTATCTCTGTGGATGTTGTTTTCGCTTTAAAAACTAATGAGTATTGCGTGTATCCTTGAAAAGCAATATCCTTTTTAACATCAACCTTCTTTGCACCTATAAAAACCTGAAATTTATTATTCAGATCGGGTGCCTCCTCTGTTGATGCTAAATAGTAAGTCAGTTGGTAGTATTGACCATCAACTGTAGGGATAGTCTGTGATAGATAGCTAATGTCTGAAACGTTACCAAGCGATATCCCTTGGTTCCCAGTGTAAGGAAAATTGCTAATTCTAATAATTGCTGTATCTATCGGATCGCCAGACTTAACCCATCCTGTAATATTAGGATTTGAAATGGTAGCATCATTAGGATCTACGAGAGGATCCATTTCAAAGTCCCCGTTATAAATCAGATTTGCTCCATCTGCTTGTGCTGCTGATTTATAAGTATTGGTAATTACAGCAGTATGAAGGAAGGCAGTGGTTAAACCACAAACAATAATTGAAAGTTTTTTAGTAAACTTCACGAAACATTACTCCAAATAGTTCAAAATTAACGACAGCGAGTACTTGATTGATTTACTTTCTGGCGATCAAGGTGCCTTAAATTGGTTAGATCGAAGAATACCCTGGGCAGTAGTACCACTTAAGTAGGTAGAAAAACTCTGTGCCGTTGATAGAACTGTAGTTCTGGTGAGTATACCCAATGGATAGACAATTGGATCGCTCTCTGACGGTTTGGCAGTTTCTACGACTTTTACTTTGTTAGAAATGAAAGCATCAGTTGTGTAAACAAAACCTGCGTCAATAGTTTTATTTACACCTCCAACTACGATAGTTTTATTTTCAACAGCAGTTAAAACGGCACGTACATTGGGAGCAAGGGATAATTTAGAACTAACAGTATTGAAAATACCTCGGGTAGTGAGAACTTGTTTGGCATAATTTCCTGCTGGTACAACTGGAGGAGTACCTGTGTAGTCACCTATCGCAATACCAGTAATATTGGCGTTGGTCAAACCATTGATGCTAGTGAGACCAGCACTACCAGCACTAATCGGAGGTGTCGTAGGTGTAATCAAAACTAGACTGTTTCTGGCAATGTTTTTACGGCTACCTGAAACCAATTTACTTGGGCTTGAATTCTGCAAGACATCTATTTGGTCGGTCGCAGCAGAAATGAAAATATCTGCTGGAGCTCCTTGTTGTATTTGGGTAAGCAAAGTACCAGAAGCACCAAACGTATAAACAACGTTGACACTTGGGTTAGCACTTTGGTACTGAGTCTTGATGGAATTCAGCGCGTTTGTTAAGCTGATAGCCGCATACACGTTAAGTGTGGTTGTGGAGCTTGCTGGCGATAAATTGACGAACTGGGAGCCTATTACCAGCATCATGCTGGTAACTGCCGTAGCAATCCAAGCGATAAGTCTTCTTCTGTTCATGAAAGTTATAGTTTTGGGAAAATATTACCGAAAAGTTTCATGGTTGAAATACCTGACTTACGCACAGGCAACAGAAAAATCAACCACACAGAATGCAGAGGATATGGATAAATGTGAGTTAGAGACGGTTTTGGCGTAATTACTACCTATGACAAATTCTGGAAATAAATGGCCGATCGCAATTGCTAAAAGCATTAGTGTAATGAGCCGTTTATTATTTCCAAGTAGAATCACACAAACAGCGAGTGAAATGTATTTAGTGATGAAATAATATCAGTTAAATACACCTGCTACCAACAATTCTGGTTAGCAAATCCTGACAAAAAGCTAAGTAAGCACATCTAAATTTTATAAATACCCTGAAATGGTTGTTTTATATAGGTTTTTTGTAAAAATATCAGACAATGAATAAATATCTAAAAATCTATCATTACCAAGAAAACTATTCTATTTAGCTATTTGGCTGAATTGGTTGGTAATTTGAGTACTGCATTGGTACTAGTGAACTGCGATCGCACCTATTGATGTGTAGAAAAAGGAAAAAGGAGCCATGCTTGCGGTATATACATATAATTCTCTGTTTGTATAAAAATATATATAAAGTTTTATAATATCAATAAAATATTTTATTTGACATACGTCTAACGATAGATAGCTTTTATGGAAAAATAGTTTAGATTTGTAACAAGTTACACAGAACTAGGTAAAGCACATGGCCAACATAATTGACACTGCTACTAACAATGGTTCTTTCAAGACACTAGTTGCAGCAATCCAAGCGGCTGGTCTGGAAGGTACACTGAATGGCAATGGCCCATTCACCGTGTTTGCACCCACTGATGAAGCATTTAACAAGCTTCCAGCAGGTACAGTAGATGCATTACTGAAAGATATTCCCAAGCTGAAGAAAATCTTGACCTATCATGTTGTCTCAGGAAAAGTACTAGCTGCTGATGTAGCTAAACTGAAGACAGCTAAAACAGTTGAAGGTTCAGATGTAAAAATTGACGCTTCTAATGGCGTTAAAATCAATGATGCAAAAGTTGCAACAGCAGATGTTGCTGCTGATAACGGTGTCATCCACGTAATTGACACAGTTTTGATTCCTGCATAATCAAACTTCAGAATAGTAAACGCTATTTCTGAGACTGCGACTACCTATAATCGTATCTTGATTACAATCTGGTTGGATATTTTCCAGTAAATACCAACTACCAACAAATCCATCTAGATTCTGTCTAGATGGATTTATTGTTTAATTAGGTGCGATCAAATTTTTAGTTTTGCCAAACCCAAATAACGGATACCTTCGGGGGAAATGTCAAAACGGCAAGGTAAGACTTCTAGACCAAGAGCGATCGCATCCCGTAATAATTTACCATATACAGGATCTGTGCGATCGCCAGGTGAGAACTCTGTACAATCACCACGATTGATAAAGTAAAGCATCACCGCACGAGTTACAGGTAGCAGCGCCATTAGTTCTCGCAAGTGCTTTTGTCCTCTTGTAGTTTCCGTGTCAGGAAATAAAGCTAATCTCCCAAGAGACAAAGTTGTATTTTTAACTTCTAAATAAATCGGGCGTTCCTCATCACTCCCCGTCAAGAAAAAATCCACTCGACTTTTTTTATCTAACCCATAAACCACCTCTCCCTTAATTTGGCTATAGTTGCCCAATTCTGGGAAAAGGTATTTTGCTAAAGCTAGCTTTACCACCCGATTGGGCAAAAAAGTATTTATGCCTACCCAAGTTGGCTCATTGTCGTGTACCTGAATTAGTTCTAAAGTGTAAGCCAATTTTCGGTTAAGATTATCACTTTTGGAAAGCTGTACAGCACTTTGAAGAGTTGAGACTCCAGTCATTGGCCCTGTGTTGGGACAATGTGCTGTCACTATTTCGCCAGAAGTAAGTTGAACGTCAGCAAAAAACCGCTTGTAACGCTTGAGTAAAATGCCGGAATACAAAGGTGGGTAACGGTAAAGCCAATCTATCATTATAAAACCTTGTTGCTGGTAGTAAATATACGTCGATTCCTTACCCACCTAACTCTCAACAGCAAATCTTTTCAGCAGCTACTTTGCCAGATGACAGAAATCAAGTAACTTCACATATCATAGATTGTCAATTTTTGTAGTTAAATTGACAACATAGTAATAAAAAGTAGCATATACTAAGTGTCATCAGCCTCCCATAAACAATCTGGGAGACTTTCAACGTGCAAGGAGGTAAATCCTATGCAAAAAGTGTGGACACCAACGGAATT
Organism: Nostoc sp. 'Peltigera membranacea cyanobiont' 232; assembly: GCF_002245985.1. NCBI lineage: Bacteria > Bacillati > Cyanobacteriota > Cyanophyceae > Nostocales > Nostocaceae > Nostoc > Nostoc sp. 'Peltigera membranacea cyanobiont' 232. Next base: position 13,828 of record NZ_NOLK01000009.1, on the reverse strand, counting down.
AGAATATGCTTTTCTGTTTACTCTCAGAAAAGTAAATTCAATCGAGCCAGAAGGTTTCAAGCCATTTTTTAGTAATATGCCTATCGATCCTTATATCAAAGGCAACTATCGTTCTAGAAGATTATCTCGGTTTACAGTTTCTGGAAATCAGTTAATCAAATTACCTCATGGCTACCTTTTTCAAAGTAAAGAGTATAATCCATTAGTGGGTGACATAAAAAGAGAGTTTGCAGAATTAGATGATGCACTCATAGAACTTGATATTTTTAGAAATCTTGTCTTAGCATTTAGTGATTCTTGTAAACTTCATCCTGAAGCGGAAATCGGAATTCATCAAATTAGAACTATTTGTTCGTCAGATAATTTGGGTAATCCAGCGCCTGAAGGTATCCATCAAGATGGTACTGATTTTATTGGCATATTTTCAGTAGATAGAGATAATATTCAAGGTGGAGAAACACATCTATATACTGCCAAAAAAGAAAAACCTGTGTTTAGCAAAGTTCTAAATCCGGGAGAACTATTATTGGTAAATGACCATGATTTTTTTCACTTTACCACTCCAATAAAACCACAGATTGATGCTCAAGGAAGTAGGGATGTTTTTGTCCTGACTTCTCCTAGTTTGCTTTCAGAATAATTTTAGTTAACTGTAAATATTTTACAATCTACGAGATATGGGGAATTGAATGTAGTAATTTCCCCAGCTTTTTTATTTGGAATTGGAAATAATCGGGCTGAGAGTGGTTTATCTAACTTGATAGCCAAAGTTGCCATATCAATTAATAAATCTGCAATTTTTTCTATGGTTATATCACCTGGAATCGGAACTGTATCTAGTCCACAGCCACAAACTGCTGAATATAATAATAAATTTGTAATATCATAAGTTTGCTCGTTAGCTCTGGTAGCTAGTCCCACATCTTCACAAACTGGAAGCATCAGTCCAGAGTAACCACAGATTTTTACTGAGACATTTTTCAACGCACGCGTCAGCATACCAGAAATGGTGAGAGTTCCCGAAGCCCCAAACTTGCCACTCATCAATTGTTCATAAGCAAAAGCAATACTGTTTTTCTTATTTAAAGATGGAGCTAGAGAGGTATCAATTCCTGTATATGCAATCCCAAATTTATCAGATATTTTTTCAGCAATAACGGCGATTTTATTTAATTCTAATTCTAAAAGTGATTGGAGATTTTGCTCTGCTGTGATAATATTTTTATCTTGTGAAAATGCTTGCATTACCAAGTCGCCTAACTCTAAACCTATAGCAAAAGATGTATCGCCTCTATGGTAGGCTGTAGGAAAAAAGGGGATACCTGGCTGACAGTTTGCCCATACACAAAACCGAAAGTTTCCATAACCATTTTCAGTTTCTTGAGAAACACGTTTAATAGCTTTGGCAGATTCTCTGGCATTTTCAAAGTTTATACCAGTTTCCCTGTTGCCAATTTTGCTTGAGCAATAAATAATCGATGTATTTTTATTTATATCTGGAATTATACTTATACTTTCGGGTTTACTGGCATAACCAATATTGAAAAAGCTGATATTCAAACTTTGGCAAAGTTGTTCTATAATTTGAATTGCATTGAGAATTTCAATTTTTGACAAGTCTTGCAAATATTCTTCCCAGCTATTAGTAGCTATTCTAGTTGTTTGTACTTCATATCCTTGTTTTTCAAAGACAATCTGCGCTTGCTGATTAAACTCAGCAGCTTGCTTAATTTTTTCTCGATCTTGTAAAGATTGAAGTGATATACCTGTTGTGATAGTTCTGATTTTCATTGGTAGAAATTATCATTCATAGGACTAATCAAAGTTTTAGTCGAAATTTGTACTAAATTTAACTCCACAAACTGGAGGTGGACAATACTAAATTGGGTAAATCCCAGTTATAAAATTTACGGTGTGTCTTCGTTTTAATTCACTGCAAATCCGAAATGAACCAAAACCACGCTGAATACTTAGAATATGAAGGGTGAGTGGATAAGTTAGGCTACAAAGCAAGCTTGCTGGAATTCAACTAACTGAATCAACCAAACAAATGCTATGAATGACGAATTTTACAATAGAGGGTTGGAAAAAGCTAGGCGAAAAGACTACGCCGGAGCAATTGAGGAATTTAACCATGCTTTACAACTGATACCTTACTTTACTGAAGCTTACTTGCAACGGGGTTTAGCATATTATGACTCAGGAGCAATCCTTAAGGCTGTTTCAGATTATACCGAAGCTCTGAAGCTGAATCCTGAGAGTATAGAAGCGTATTATTGTCGTGGATTGGCTAGGGTGGCGCTGAAAAATTTACCGGGGGCGCTGGAGGATGTTGAACGCGCTATTCGTCTCAATCTGAATTATGCTGCGGCTTATAATCTGCGGGGGATGGTGCGGCGCAAACAGGGTTATATTCAAGATGCGATCGCTAATTTTAAAAAGGCTGCACAATTATATCTAGAACAACAGGATAAAGAAAACTGTCGCGTGTGCCTGGAACGAATTAAACAGTTACAACCCCAAGAATTACCTGTTGTACAGCAATCGCGTTCTACCAATGCGCCAATTTTATCCACCAATGATTATTTCACGCAGTTATTAGAAAAGGCTGAAAAGGGAGATACCCAAGAGGCACTAGCAGATTTAAACTGGGTATTAAAAGCCGATCCGCAAGATGCCCAAGCCTACTGCTGTCGTGGGGTTGTGCGTTGTAAAATGGGAAATTATCGAGAAGCGATCGCAGATTTTAATCAAGCATTGCGACTAAATTTTCAAGATGCCATTGTCTATCGCAATCGAGGAAAAGCCCGTTCTATCTTGGGAGATCATCAAGGTGCGATCGCGGATCTTAACCAAGCACTCCAAATGCAACCACAAGATGCCTTAGTCTATATAGCCAGAGGTAATGCCTATCGGACAACAAGCAACTATCTCGGTGCTATTCAAGATTACACCCAAGCGCTGCAAATAAATCCTGACGATCCTCAAGCTTACTACAATCGCGGCATTGCCTATACTTGTTTAGAAGAAATCCAAAACGCCGTGGAAGATTATCAACGGGCGGCGAGCATCTTTTGCGAACAAGAAGACTGGGGAAATTATCAACAAGTCTTGAGTAGCCTAGAAAAAATCCAAAAATTTAGTCCCCAGTCAAAAAAGCAAAAATATAACCTGCTACATCAGCGACTGTTGCGAATGGTTGGGGGATATTGGGAAATAGCCGAAAGATTGATTCAGCAAAAGCAGGATTATTTTCCTGGGATGTCAGACGAGTGGTATTTGCAAAAAGTTATTGATGATTTAGAACGCGATCGCGGTAGATAAATGAAGAGGCAGGGGAGCAGGGGAGCAGAGGAGAGTTCAAATACCAACTTCTTTCCCCTCTGCCCATCCTTCCCCTCAAGCTTGTGAGAAATGCGGGTTGTCAATTTCCGTCGTCAAAACACTTAACTGACTACCGCTTCAGCTTTTTCCTCAGCTTTTTTCTTCACTAGCACATAAGGCTGTTCTGCACCTTGTGCTAGATATTCAGCTAGCTGACTTTCAATTTGATCGCGCACAATTTGGCGATACTCTAAAAAATGCTCGTTATGGGCACAAGCAGAGATGTAATGCTCAATAACTCCAGGGTTATGCTTGAGAATGCTAAACAAATGATGCCAGAACTTCCAACGGGTTTCCCGTTTAATTCCTTGTCGCCAAATCACAATTAGTAGTGCTTTTACAACAATCCACTCTGGCATTTTTGCTGGCGCTTTCCAACTTGGTAAACCCATCATCAAGAAACAGCGATAGGTGCGATCTAAGTAATTTACTGGGTCGTATAAAGTACAAAAGGCTTCGATATATTCTCTGGCAAGTTCTTCTAGGGGACGGGTGGGAAGGAAGTTCATCAATGTTGTCTGATTGATGTTGCCATCTTGATTTTCCCGTAGTCGCCCTTCTTTTTTCAAGCGATGCCAAAGTGCAGTGTTAGGTAACGCTTGCAACATGGCAAAGGTAGTTGAGGGAATTGCTGCTTGTTCTGCAAAACGGACAATGCGATCGCCTGCACCTGCTTTTTCGCCATCAAAACCGATAATAAACCCAGCCATTGGGCGTAATCCGGCTTTGGTGATGGTTTGCACTGCCTCAGTTAGAGAACTGCGAGTATTTTGAAACTTCTTGGTCATTTGCAAACTATCTTCATCCGGCGTTTCGATTCCCAAAAACACCGCCGAGAAACCGCACTCAACCATCAACTCCAACATTTCTGCGTCTTGCGCTAAGTCAACTGAAGCTTCAGTGTCAAACCGGAAGGGATACTTGTGTTCTGCCATCCAGACTTTTAACTCTTTCAGCAACAATTTTACATTTCGCTTGTTGCCAATAAAGTTGTCATCCACCATGAACACACCCCGCCGCCAACCCAATTCGTAGAGGTAATCTAACTCTGCTAACAGTTGTGCTGGGGCTTTGGTGCGTGGTTTGCGCCCGTAGAGAACAATAATGTCGCAAAATTCGCACTGGAAGGGACACCCACGCGAAAACTGCACCGACATCATGTCATAAGCATCCAATTCTAATAAATCAAAGCGGGGTATTGGTGTGCTTGTGACATCAGGTTTTTCTGTGGCGCGGAAAATGCCAGAAGTTTCACCCCGTTGAATTGCCTCAATAAACATTGGTAGAGTGATTTCCCCTTCATCCAGAATCAGAAAATCAGCGCCAACATTTTCAACTTCGTGAGGTACAGAGGTGGGGTAGGGGCCGCCGACTGCAACTAACTTGCCGCGTTTTTTGGCTTCCTGGATTTGCTCAAGTAAATCTTGTTTCTGGACAATCATCGCGGAGAGGATTACTACATCTGCCCATGACCACTCTTCTTCTGTTGCTGCACGAATGTTGCGATCGACTAGCTTGAATTCCCATTCTTGGGGGAGAATCGCGGCTACTGTCACTAAACCCAGAGGTGGTAATAAAACTTTGCGATCGACTAATTCTAAGATTTTTTCATAAGACCAAAAGGTTTTGGGAAATATTGGATACACTAACAAGATTCGCATGTAGTATCAATCCTCACACTTTGATTGTTATCCCACTCTAACGAAAATAAAGAGCTATTGACTTTTTATTAAAGTTGTTTTATTGTGCCATTCATATTTTTACCTCAAATGGGCGACTGTAGCAGTTCTCGTTTGGATGCAACAATATGTTAGAGGCAGAGCAATGCTTTGCCCCTATGAGTAGTCTTTATTAAAACCTCGTTTCCAGCCAGAGGCTGAAAATGCTCCTGATTGCGTCTGCCACAAGTCAAAAAATTAGTACCAGTCTAATTTATGTAAGCAAGTTGGCATGGAAATTTAGAGTCCCAAAGCAGCAATTAGTTACTCATCTTCATCGGGTTCTAAATCGTCGGCTGTCAATTCTTGATGGGGGATGGCGGCGATAATCGCATCTATTACTTTAGATACTGGTAATATCTCAATATTTAAGTCGGGAAATTTTGTCCCTTTTGGCACGATCGCTCTTTTAAATCCCAACTTAGCAGCTTCTTTTAACCGCAGTTCCATTTGGGAAACCGATCGCACTTGTCCGCCTAACCCAACTTCACCGATTAATACTGTACCGGGATCGACGATGCGATCGCGGAAACTGGCAACGATCGCGATCGCAATTCCTAAATCTACTGCTGGTTCTTCCACATTCAACCCACCCGCAGAAGCAACGTAGGAATCCAACTTAGACATGGGAATTCCCACCCGTTTTTCTAAGACGGCGAGGATTTGCACCAAGCGGTTGTAATCTACGCCAGTACCAGCCCGACGGGGTGAAGGGTAGCTGGTGGGACTTACAAGAGCTTGCAATTCCACAACTATCGGGCGAGTGCCTTCGCAAGCAACGACAATAGCCGTACCAGGGGCGGGATCGTCACGGTTGCCTAAAAATAATTCTGAGGGGTTGTCAACTTCTCGCAATCCATCTGCCACCATTTCAAAGATGCCGATTTCATGAGTTGCACCGAAGCGATTTTTTACTGTGCGTAATAACCGATGGGAGGCAAAGCGATCGCCTTCAAAATACAATACCGTATCGACTAAATGTTCTAAAACTTTTGGCCCGGCGATCGCTCCTTCTTTGGTGACATGTCCCACAATCAGCATGGTGACATCTTCATGCTTCGCCACCTTCATCAATGCTGCGGTACATTCCCGTACCTGGGCCACCGAACCAGGCGCAGAAGTCAGTGCCGGGAAAAATACTGTTTGGATACTATCAATCACCGCCACGTTTGGCTTTAGAGAATCTATTTCCCGTAAAATTTCTTCTAAATCTGTTTCTGGCAGTACATATAAATCTGCACCTATACTGTCAGGGTCTATAGGAAGTGTAGTCTCTACTACTACAGTAACATTCTCCTCGCTAACCACACTTAGGGGTTTTGATACTCCCAAACGAGAAGCTCGTAATTTTACTTGCTGTCCCGATTCTTCACCAGTTACGTAAAGGATGCGATATTTCTGTGCTAATTGATTTGATACTTGCAACAATAAAGTTGATTTCCCAATACCCGGATCGCCACCAATCAGCACCATAGAACCTGGGACAATGCCACCCCCAAGCACCCGATCCAATTCTCCATAACCAGACTCCCATCGAGCTATTTGGCGATCGGTAATTTGATCGAACGTTAAGGAGGCTCGTGCTTTAGCTGGTTTAGCGTGAGATTTACCATTACCTTGAGCCGATTGCCAACTACTAACTCCCCCCCGACTGGGTACATCTACTGAAGACTGAATACTGATCTGTTCTTCTAAAGAGTTGTATGTGCCGCAAGCTGGACACTTACCAAACCACTGGGGCGATTCTGCTCCACATTCGTTACAAGTGAAAAAGGTTTTTGGCTTTGCCATTCTTAAATCTTATTAAATATTCTTAATATTTACTTAATTCTTGGGAAAAACTAAAAACCAATAATAGTAGTATTTAGAGCTTTTTCCAAATCAATTCATGGAATGATATCTTAATATTATGGTATTAAAAATTAATCATGTAAATTTTTAGTCAAGGAGCATTGAAAAACTTGGAAAGCCATAAAGAAAAAATCTTGGTGGTAGACGACGAAGCCAGCATTCGCCGGATTTTGGAAACACGCCTTTCCATGATTGGCTACGATGTAGTGACTGCTGGCGACGGGGAAGAAGCTTTGGAAACTTTTCGCAAAACTGAGCCTGACCTGGTAGTTTTAGATGTAATGATGCCAAAGCTAGACGGCTATGGTGTATGTCAAGAATTACGAAAAGAATCAGATGTCCCCATTATTATGCTAACAGCCTTGGGTGATGTCGCCGATCGCATCACCGGGTTAGAATTAGGTGCTGATGACTATGTAGTTAAACCATTTTCCCCCAAGGAGCTAGAAGCCCGAATTCGCTCAGTACTGCGGCGGGTAGACAAAAACAGTGCTTCTGGCATTCCCAGTTCTGGGGTAATCCATGTTGCTAATATTAAAATCGATACGAATAAGCGGCAAGTCTACAAAGGCGATGAGCGAATTCGATTGACGGGTATGGAGTTCAGCTTGTTAGAGTTGTTAGTCAGTCGCTCTGGAGAAGCTTTTTCTCGTTCGGAAATTTTGCAAGAAGTTTGGGGTTATACGCCAGAGCGTCATGTAGATACCCGCGTAGTAGATGTGCATATATCCCGTTTGCGGGCAAAGTTAGAAGACGATCCTAGCAACCCAGAATTGATTCTGACAGCGCGGGGTACTGGTTATCTTTTCCAGCGAATTATTGAACCAGGGGAAGAGTGAGAGATGAGGGGGGAGGGAAGTAGGGGGAGCAGAGGAGCAGGGGAAGCAGAGGAGCAGAGGAGCAGGGGGAGCAGAGGAGCAGAGGAGCAGAGGAGCAGAGGAGCAGAGGAGCAGAGGAGCAGAGGAGCAGAGGAGCAGAGGAGCAGAGGAGCAGAGGAGCAGAGGAGCAGAAATTCTTTCTAATTCCCAATCCCCAGTCCCCAATGACAAATAACAAATGACAAATGACAATCGAGTTTTGCGTCGTCTACCCATTGTGGTGGGTGGGCTAGGCGCAGTGCTTTTGCTGATTAACCGCTTATTGACACCGGAATTAACCCAGTCGCAATCGCGTGGTGATGTGGTAGGTGTGATTTTGAGTGCGGTGTTAATTTTGACGGGTTTAATTTGGCAGCAAGTTCAGCCGCGATCGCCTGATATTGTAGAACTAATTGGAGAAGAAGGTTTTGTATTAGCAGCAGATTTACCCGAAGCCCTGAAAACAGAGCTAGCCTGGGCATCTCATTTATTGTTGACCAATACAGTAACGCGATCGCTAGTGGTTTATTACCAAGGTAAAGTTTTGTTGCGTCGCGGTATTTTGGGTACTAAATCTGAAGTTGTACCAGGAGTAATCTTAAAACAGGTACTCGAAAAACAAAAGCCAATTTATCTAGTTGCTCTAAAAATATATCCAGGTAGGCTTGAATTTGACTATTTACCAGAGAATACTCAAGGTGTAATTTGTCAACCGATTGGCAACCAAGGTGCGCTAATTTTGGGAGCGAATGCTCCTCGCAGTTATACCAAACAAGATGAAAACTGGGTTGCGGGAATTGCTGATAAATTAGCCGTTACTCTTAACTCTACTTTATCCAACCAAGGGACGTAAAAATTTAGCTTAATTGTCTGCGATCGTAACTCGTAATTTGTAATTATTATATTGACTTGCTTGTATTTATAATTAATTACGAATTACGAATTATTAAGTCACCAAGAAGTTAAAAAATTCCACCCTTCCTTCTCTTCTGGTGTCTTTTCTTCTTTTTCTTCTGATTCTTCTTTTTCTTCTAATATGTTTAAATTGTTCTGTTGAATTAAATTATCATAAGCTCCAGAATCAACCCATTTTAATAATTCACCAGCCCGCATAACTACCCAAGAAAGCCCAGACTCTGTATAGCTTAATATTTTAGTGACTTTATCCACACTATCAAAGTTATTGGATGCAAACTCACGGGCTTGAACAAGGAAATCTTCGATGACAGCAGTAGTCAAGTACTCATCTGGCAAACCTGCGAGTTTCATCAGTGTAGTAGTTGCTACGTCAATATCTTGACAAGCAAGCATTGCAGCGCGATCGGCAGTAAACCTAGCCATCATCCGCCAATTATACAAACCCAATTCCATACCACCAGCTATCAAGCCACCCACGCCCAGCGTCGTACTACTTAACAAATTTTTCAAAGTTGGCATCACAATTGCCATTTGGTGATAAACCATGTGCTGACTCTTAATGCGAGCAATTTCATGTCCAAAAACATAAAGTAACTCATCTGGATCGAGCCACTCCATTGCATCTAAATTGATACCAACAAGGGGTTTTTCTACCCCAACAATATAGGTTTCAATGTGGCCTGTGCCTTGAAATAGATACAGTTCAGGAAGTGGAGTAACATCAAGAATTTCGCAGGTTTCTACAAATGCTTGATGTAATTGGGGAAAATTACGGGACGAAATTTTAATTTCACTACCAAGGCTTTGCAGCCTGAGTAAGCGATCGATACCGTATTCGTTAATTTTTTTTAGTAGCAGGGAGACACCAGGCATATTTTGCAAAGAAGCCAAGGCTTTGCGATCGAAAGGGTGTTCGTAGGCTGCTGAACTCAGTCCAGTTAATATTTTTCTAGTCATTTTTTAAGCTTTATCTTGGAGTTTTTGAGAAGTTCAGTTACTCAGTACGAATGGCTTGTACTTTCACTACACCCGTGATTAGGGGTTTTGGTTATGGCACAGCAGTAAACCACTTTCGTCATCGCGCAGCGTCTTTGCTAGGAGAAGGAATTTTAGCTTGGGTTTTAGGAGACTATAGTACTGAAACATTTAAACCTTTGTGTGGCATTGTTTGCTGCTAGCAGTGCTATTTTTATGTTACCGATGGATGTATTGTTTACTCTAGTTTTCTTGAGGCAGGAGATCGGATCGTCAGTAAAACATATATGACTAGAGTAGAAGGTGAAAATACACGTTTACGTCACGATTTGGCACGCCTACATTGAAGAAGCAACAGAAATGGGGCTGCCCGTAACCGTCGGACTGCCCCATTCTATTTACGATCTCATAGATTTGTACCCACAGCCACAAGGAGGCCGACCCAGTGTGCAGTACATTCCCATACCTTACAATGACCGCCGTTCCATTCTACCTACACCCAAGGGCATACCCTTAGAAAAACCAAATCAGATGACTTGAAGGGCTTTGGGGTAGGGGTTATTTGTGGCGATTAGGGTGTAGTTGTTGGTGTTGGTGTAGCCATTGGTGTAGCCATTGGTGTAGCCATTGGTGTAGCTGTTGGTGTAGCTGTTGGTGTAGCCATTGGTGTAGCTGTTGGTGTAGCCATTGGTGTAGCCATTGGTTTAGCCGTTGGTTTAGCCGTTGGTTTAGCAGTTGGTTTAGCCGTTGGTTTAGCAGTCGGTTTAGCAGTCGGTTTAGCAGTTGGCGTAGGTGATGGTGTAGCCGTTGGCTGACTGAAGACTGTCTTGGCTTCTTCATTCAGTTTTTGGCGGAGTGCTAAATTAGCAATTCCAGTTTCTTGCAACTGATATTTCTTTTGATACTCCTTCACCACTACTTCGGTGCGAGAACCATAAAAATGATCGCGTGGGAGGGGAGGATTAGGCTTCACCACTGCATTCAAATTTGTGTGCAGAATTTGAACGATGTTAGCAGCATAAGCTTGGGTTTTTGGCCCTGCTATCCCATCAACTGGTTTTAGCTTATAACCTGTCTGAAATTCACGAATTGCCTTTTTAGTTTCCTCATCCGTCAAAGCACCATTTGTTACCTTGACGTTATAGCCGAATCCTCGCAACACAGCACGGAATTGCTCTGGCGTATAGCTACGTTGAGGAGCTGCGAAACCTGTGTCTGCAACTACCACACTAGCTGTTATCAGGCAAGTAACAGCAAAAGTCGCGCTTGATTTTCCAAATCCACACCACATATTTAAAACTCCTTTGGATTAAATCAGCAGGATTATAAATCTTAACAGCTGCATTTTAAGTTTGTTTAATAACTTTTTTCACGATTTTTAAATAATTTTTGAATAATTTTTGCCCAGCCTAACTAGATTTACAGAAAATAATTTCTGTCATCTATCAAAAGAAGTATCTTGTGTTAGCCGAGATCCAGAGGTTATCATTTGAATCGAATACACCCTTTGAATACTAAATTACAGGACAAACGCATATATATGTATTGATGTCAACTTAAGCTTTGGTGAAGGTTATTCGCGGGTATACGAACCGAGGCTCGCAACCTGGGTTAAAAAACAATTAACAATGGGGTAAAGCTCATTGCCTCTAGTCCCTCTTTTAATATCAGATTGACATAAATGCTCATACATGCATCAATACTGAAGTCTACTCAACTGCAAATTCGTGTACTTGTTTAGAAAGAGACGAAAATTAATAGATGAAAGAGTTTATATTCTAAATATCCCAAAAATGAAAGACATAAAATCTTCTAAAAAGCGGAATCTTTGGTTTGAAAGATTTATGGCAATTGCTGCCACTGTAAATTTAGGTTTAGTTTTGTTTAATTTAAGTTACGTACCTTGGCGAGATTTCTACTTGCGAAAACTTCCCCAAGTTATTCAGATATACGATCCAATAAAAGGTATCGAACCCCATAGAGATACAAAAAATTATTTAGAAACAATAGACGTATTAGAAGAACAAGTCAGGCAAACAGGGTTAGAGTCTTCTCAGGTAAATAGCAGGCTAATACAAATAAGTCGTCTTAGCAGCGAGATGATTGATAGCAACCCGTTTGCGGGAGCCAATAAGAGTGGTACTCTAGAAAAAATCAAAAAGCGGATGCGATCGCACATCGGTAACGAATCCGCAAAACAGTCCTTTGCCACTTTTTGGAGTCAGCCTTATTTATCACAAAATGGCTGGGTTAAAGAAATAAATTTTTTTAACGAAAGCATTCGCCCTTTGATTGCCACAAACTACTACCGCCAAATCGGTGAAAATGGCGATTTTGTTGATAATTTTTGGATTCTTGACTTACCCTTTGTGATGTTATTTGGCGTAGAATTGCTGGGACGTACCTTATTCATCAAACGCCGACATCCTGGTTTAAGCTGGTTTGAAGCACTATTGTGGCGTTGGTACGACCTATTTTTAATACTACCATTTTGGCGTTGGCTACGAATCTTACCTGTATTAGTCCGCCTCGATCGAGCGCATTTATTGAATCTCCATCCAGTGCGAAAGCAAATTCATCAGGGGATTGTCGCCAATTTTGCCGAAGAACTCACAGAAGTAGTAGTGGTGAGGGTAATTAACCAGATTCAGGGTTCAATTCAGCGAGGTGAATTAACACAGTGGCTCTCACAACAAGAAAATTTACGTCCCTACATAGATATTAATAATGTGAATGAAGTGGAAGCGATCGCCAGTCTTTTGGTCAAAACAATTGTTTACCACGTGTTACCTGATATTCAACCTGCGATCGTTGCCATTTTGCACCACAACATCGAAACCGTCTTCCATCAAGTCCCCATGTACCGCAACCTCCAGAATCTCCCTGGCGTAGGACAGGCCCAAACCCAGTTAAGCGAACAACTTGCGACCCAAATCACAACTAATCTTTATAAAACTTTAGTTAGCGCTGTTGAAGACCCTGTTGGCGCAAAACTTACCAGTCAACTCGTACAAAGATTTAGCGAAGCCTTGGGATCTGAAATAAAAGAAAAACACGTACTTTCCGAAATTCAGAGTTTACTCTTTGACTTCTTAGAGGAAATCAAAATTAACTACGTTCAGCGTTTGTCCCAAGAAGACATAGATCAAATTATCGAGCAAACCAGGCAGCTACGCACACAAGCATCGGTTCCATCAGTAGTTAAGAAAAGCACCGCTCTCCCAGAAATACGTGAAGGGTAGAGAGAGCAGAAGAAGCCCGATAGCAGGGGGCAAGGGGGAGAATAAAAATTACCTCTTTCCCCTCTGCTCCCAGCTAAGTGCCCCTCTGCCTCTTGTAGCCAATGCCCCATGCCCCATGCCCTATACTCGACTATCCATTAAATGCGCTAAACTCGTATGAGGGCGAACCATCATTGGTTCGTCACAAGACTTCTTGGAAGATATACCTATCGCAGGAAGTGGGTCAGTGCCCACTTTTTTTATTGAATTCTCTCATGGCTCATCCTTTAGTTCCACAAATTATTGATTTGGCGACACCAGTAGCAGAAGAACTGGGATTGGAAGTGGTTGGCGTGGTTTTTCACACTCACCAAAGTCCACCAGTGTTGCGGGTAGACATTCGCAATCCTCAGCAAGACACCGGATTGAATGATTGTGAGAGGATGAGTCGTGCTTTAGAAGCCTCCTTAGATGCTGCGGAAATCGTTCCAGATGCTTATGTCTTGGAAGTGTCTAGTCCTGGTATTTCGCGACAACTGTTAACGGACAGGGAATTTATTTCCTTTAAAGGATTTCCTGTCATTATCTTCACAACACCCCCCTACGACGGACAACAAGAGTGCATAGGTCAGTTGATTCGCCGGGATGAGACAACACTTTACTTAAACCAAAAAGGTCGTGTAGTCGAAATTCCCCGCTCCCTAATTACAAAGGTGCAGCTAGACGAGCGCCGATAAACAAAGGGCTAGGGCTTAGGAGTTACAGACTAGAGCAGCTTGGCTAGAGGCTAGAGGTTAGGGACTAAGGGCTAGAGGTTAGGGACTAAGAGCTAGAGGTTAGGGATTAGTGGAAAGCTATTCTCTAATCCCTGGCTTTAATGCGTAGTTTTCAGTCCCCAGTCCCC
>NZ_NOLK01000089.1:0-31815 GCF_002245985.1 Nostoc sp. 'Peltigera membranacea cyanobiont' 232 | reverse complement strand
GGGTAATGGGGACTGGGAATAATTAGTTACTATTACTTAGTGCCTCATCTCCCTCACTCTCCACTTAGCTCGCTCGGACTCTTTTGTAAATTAATATATATACTGCTAAAAGAAAAAAGAATAAAATACCTTGAAACATCCCAGCTAAAGCCAAGGGAAGTCCCAATTTTATCTGTACTAATTCGCTGCCTACATAACTACGTACAAAAGTGCCATAAAAAGACTGAATAAAATAATACTCAATGTACTGAACTGGCCAATAAAAGTAGCAATGATGGCAGTATAACTGTAACTTGGAGAAATGCTAAGGCGGAGTTTACTAATAGGGCCGAGGATTTCCCATACACTTGCTAAATCTGCCAATCCACCGTTAATTGGGAGAGTTAACCAAATGATGCGTAGGCATAGCCCGTCATAGACATCGCTATTTATTTCAGCATACACCACAGTTTTAAGATTAGAAGGTTGATTTGACAGAGAATTTTGACATCTCGGTGGAGCATCCCCGGCTCTAACCCTGAATTCTGCTGTAAAATGCGTCAAATGAAGCGAAAATTTCAACAATATTTTTGGTGTTGTGCCCTAGTAGGGTTTCTCACATTAACCGTATGTGGATGGGGTGTGGAGTCAGCCCAAGCACTGTTGCGTCAACATCATGACTCTCCTGGTATCTTACGCTACCATTCACAAGTATCGATCAAAGATGAAAAAGGATATGCTTGGCAAGTACTGCTATTCAAACAGAATTACACCAGTGCAGTAAAAGACTTGCGGTTGCGCTTAGTTGCTTTTCCGGGTGTCGTTGAAATTGCTCACCCCCAACCGTTGTTGATTGAGACAGCAGTCGGAAAATTGCTGAGTGCATCAGATGCTTATGCTTTGACTACACCTGTCCCCAATGTGGGAGAATATAACCTAACTAATATCTTATCGAAACTGCCAACAACTGATGCAATCAAACTTTATGTACCTCTCTTTAGTGGACAGCAATTGGTTCTCAAGATATCCAACACTATAGTTACTGAGTGGCAATGGTTAGTTACAGAAATTGATTAGTGAAAGCTATTAAATATTCAATATTAAGAATAACCCAATGGTGATGGGGGGCATAATTACTGCCTTCGGAGGCAGAAATCCTGTCTTCATATACTTATAAAGACGAGTTAAAGCCTCCCACATCACACGCAGGAGTAACGTTAGTCTTGAGACTCCTCAGAGATAGTTTCCGATTCGGTTTCAAGTTCTTCTGTTTGGACTTTAACTGGAGGTTTAACGGGTTTTGGTCCACGGGCTAGGGCAGGATTCCCCTGTTGCTTGTTTTCATCGCTGTAGGATGCTTTTTTACCTGTGCCTGACGAGCGATTACGGCTCGGTTTTGAGCTTTTAGGGTTGGATTCAATCGGAGTTATAGAATCCGTGTTTTCGGAATTGTTGTCAGTACTTGCTTGGGACTGACGTTCCGATTTCTTGATTGGACGTTCTACCATTGTTGATTTTTGTAAATTTATCTGTATAGTACATCGGTTTGGTGACTGTCAAACTGTTAAGTAGCATTTTTTAAAGATTTTATTGTTAAAATTATTAAATAGCTATGTTTATTGATTTACCAAGAAAGTAGTCACCTAAGTTTATCAACTATCTCAAAAAGCATTCTTGAAGAAGAATTCAGGAGTCAGAATTTAGAAGTCAGAATCAAGACGTTTGCGGATTTCTCATTAACTACTAAATTGCAGATTGAGTAGGGGGATAAAACCCATTTATCCGCTTTTTCAGTCAGAATTCAGAATTAATTTTGACTCCTGATTACTGAATTTTAATCAACAAAATCAGGTCGTGCCTTACCCGTTGATTTCAATTTTTGCTCTAAAACTGCCCAATTTTCTTGCTCAATTAAGTTAGTCAACTCATCGAGATTGTGACGATACTGTTGCAGCGATCGCAGCAATGCTTGACGATTATACTGCGCCATCATCACGCCTAACTCTGGATTCCCACCACCTACACGGCTGGTATCTCGAAAACCTGAACTAGCTAACTTTTGGGCTAATTCTAAAACATCGGGGTCAGTTTCACTCAAACAAGCCGCAATCAACGAGGAACTGACCATTACAGGTAAATGAGAAATCCAGCTAACCGCACGGTCGTGTTGCTCTGGTTGACAATAATAGATATTAGCCCCCAGCGATCGCACAATTTCTTCTACAACCGCAATTGCATTAGTTGGTGTTCTAGCTGTCGGTGTTAATACATAAGGTTTATCAACAAATAAATTCCGTTGTGCAGCTTCTATGCCACTGTCTGTTCTTCCCGCCATTGGATGACCGCCGATAAAATTATCCCAAAGGGGAGAAATCGCCTTGACTATCTGTGCTTTTGCCGAACCCACGTCAGTGACCACGGTAGTAGTAGACAAATGAGCGATCGTTTGCTGCAATTGGGGCACAATAAGCGCTAGAGGTGTACAAATAAATACAACCTCTGCGGCTGCTAAGAGACTCAGATCGACTGATGCTTCATCAACACTGCCGATAGCAACTGCCTTTTCACAGGTAGATTCACGGCGACTGACTCCTAAGATATGATGTCCTTGCGATCGCAAATCAAAGCCCAAAGATCCGCCGATTAGTCCCAGTCCTAAAATCCCAATATTCATTTTTGATTTTGACATTCCGTTTTTAATGACTTTACCAACTATTGAAGTTGGCATCCAAGGGGTAGCATCGATGACTGTAGAGGAATTACTAGAAAAATACGCAGCAGGAGTCTTAAACTTTAGTGGCGTTGACCTTGCGGAAGCTAATCTGAGTGGGGTAAAACTCAGTGGCGTGAATCTTAGCAATGCTAATTTGAGTATAGCTAACCTCAGTGGCGCGAATCTGAGTGAAGCTAACTTGAGCAATGCCAAGTTGAATGTAGCCAGACTCAGTGGTGCGAATCTATGCAGCGCCATTTTGAATAACGCTAGTCTCAATGTCGCTAATTTGATTCGAGCCGATCTCAGTCGCGCTCAACTTAAAGGAGCCTTGTTGATTCGCACTGAGTTAATTCGCGCTGACCTCAGTCGCGCTGACCTGTCGGAGGCTGACCTCACCAGCGCTGATTTGCGAGAGGCGACACTCCGCCAAGCAAATCTCCGCCACGCTAATTTGAGCGAGACTGTCTTGAGAGGCGCTTCTTTGACGGGAGCAAATTTAGAGATGGCTAACTTAAATGCTAGTGACCTCAGTCGTTGTGACCTGAGTGGTGCAAATTTGCGAGATACCGAACTCAGACAAGCGAATCTCAATCATGCTAACTTGAGCGGAGCAGATTTGAGCGGCGCGAACCTCCGGTGGGCAGATTTGAGCGGCGCGAACCTCCGGTGGGCAGATTTGAGCGGCGCAAAATTGAGCGGGGCTACTTTAATTGGCGCAGATTTAACCAATGCTAATTTAACGAATACAATTTTCATCCACGCCGATTTGACCCAGGCAAAATTAATTAGGGCGGAATGGATTGGTGCTGACTTAACAGGAGCAACTTTAACTGGGGCCAAGCTTTATGCCACCTCCAGGTTTGGTTTAAAAACCGAAGGGATGATTTGTGAATGGGTCGATCTTAGCCCAGCCGGCGATCGCTCCATTATCCAGAAGTTCCATTCCGAAGACTCACGAGACTTTTTTAACGAAACACCGCCCACAATCCGCATTATTGTTGATGCAGCCTTAGAACACGAAGCCAATTTTGCGATCGCAGGCGCTTACTACCAAATTGCTCAGGAATACCGAGGGCTGAAACAACCTCCAAGCATAGAAAGTGGTCGTCGTCGAACCGTTTTCACATTTTATATAGATAGCGACGAAGCATTATTTTCCACTGCTTACATTGTGATTCTTCCCTTTCTAGATGCGGCATCTACTCAAAAGAGTATTGCCAGTGTGGTGGAAATGATTAACAGTGAAGTTATTACAAACCAAGATTTAAAATCGCTAAAATCACCCCTTATTGTGAAACAATTAAATATTCTTCTAGAGCAAGCCATCAATCAGGCTACAACAATTAAACAGACAAAAAAAAATATTGAAGTAGCCGCAAAGTTAAATTTTTGTAAAGCCCCAACCCAAATAATTCTAACAAATTCTAGCGCCCACACTTTGATTGTTCATGACAATCCCAACTTTGGGAAAAGATTTATTAATCGTTCTGCTCTCAATGCTTCAACTTATGATGATATATCTAATGAGTCAATAAAATATGATATATTGCCTTCGTTAAATATGGTTACAGATTTTGTCAAAGGATTTCACTATATTAGTAATTAGAAATGGGGAATATGGAATGGCAAATAGGGCATTAGTTATTAGATTATTGACAAATGACCAATGACAAAAATCAAATTTATGGAGGACAAAAATGCGCGATACCTTTAATAAAATGATCGGTCGGACTCGCTATGTAGTCTTTCGCTTATTTCTGCACTTAGGGGGAGGTGAAGTAGCACCAATTTTGGGAGTATTAAATAGTGCTGGACGGGATGCGATCGATGTCGATGGTGACTTAGAAGTTTTAGGAGAAGGATTGGTAGAAATTAGCCAAACCCTGTTGCAATACGATGAATATTGGCTTTCGGCTGCCAACGAAGGTGATGTATTTTGGGATGAAGGCGAGGCGGGAGATTACGTTAACGAATTATTTACTGACTCGGCCGAAAGATATCTCAGCGAACCAGATTACAACTCTGACTCTAGCTCGAATGAACCTTTATCTATACCTGTAACCCGTAATGTCATTGTGATGATTACAGTAGCTTATGAAGGAGAAGTCCCAGAGTTAGAAACCGATCTTTCTAACGTTCAGGCACTTAAAGAAGGATTGAAAGCATTGATAAATTTGCATTATAAACATAGATTACAAGCAATCCAAGTGCATTTCTCCCCTGCACAGTTAGGTGATGACCTCACTAGCGACCAACTGTTGCAATATTACCCAGAATTGATTCCTTTATAATCTGTTGGGTAGTCCGTACTTACTACTCACATCGAGAAATTGTTAAGCTCAGAGATAGGACAATAATCCAATGATCATGACCATAGTACGTAAATTTACAGCAGTTTTTTTAGCTCTGAGTTTGTGTATCACAACTGTCGCTTGTGGTGGCGAAAACCAAACTAATCCCTCGGCTAAGAACGTTAACCAAACCTCTAATACCACAAAGCTAAGTGACGGTGAGTATCAAATACAACAAGCCACTTATGACGATGCAAGTGGTGAATATAACCTGTTTTTACTGAACAACAAGCCGCCAACCTTTGCAACCGAAAATCTGCAAATGGCACGGTTAACTGATGATGAAATCAAGCAGGGTAAGAAGACATATCTGAAGGTAGACAAAGGACAACCGATTTTATATCTGACGGAAGACTTTAAACTTGAGTACGTCCACAACGTTACCGAGAATAAAACCAATCCCCAAACAGGACAACAAGAGACGGTTGTAGTCCGTCGAGAAAATAGCTTCTGGGCACCATTTGCTGGGTCTGTGGCTGGTAGCTTGGCGGGACAAGCAATTGGTAGTATGTTGTTTAGACCTCAGTATTATGTACCTCCTGTCTATCAATCAGGACAAGGATTAAGTGGCTTCGGTGGATATGGCGGAAGTTATGGCCAAGCAGTTCAAAGCTACCAAACTCGCTACAATGCGCCACCCGCAGCCGTGACAAATCGCACTGCGTTCCGCAATACAGGGACAATTAGAAGGTCATATCCTGGAAATTCAAATGTACGCAATACACCGCGTAGCACTACAGGTAATAGCCGTCCTTCTGGTTCTGGTTTTGGTGGTAGTAACTTGCGACCCTCTGGTAACTCCAGCACTACTAAGCGCAATTCTGGCAGTAGTTTTGGTAGTGGACGTAGTACAGCACCCCGCCGCTCAAGTGGTTTTGGTAGCAGACGGCGTTAAGAAATTTTGTTGCCGATCGATGAAGAATGCTTGAGCAGGAAAGGTTTCAAGGTAGGGAAAACTAAAGCTCATTAACTCGTTGAATGCTTTTTGTTAGTCGATTGTTGGGAGATGTCGTTATAGAAATATATGACGACATCTCTCCAAAAAGAACTAAGGAACGTGGATTAAATAAAGTGTAAAAGTAGCGTGTGTTAGCAAGGAGAGTACCGCACCATTCTCCATTCCGTCAGAATTGCAGGTTATTAAGTTTGCATTCCTAAGAAAAAGCTGATTAATCGCGTCTCTAACTTTTTTAATTTCCTTGCAAGGGTGCGTTTAAGACTTTCTCGATGCGATCGCGCGTTTCTAGTAAGTGCGCTTTGGTGTATTCATCCTCGGAATTCACCCCTTTCAGTTGCTCATCTAGTTGTTTTAGTTTATACCAAGCTAAAGTCCGAGCATCTTCTGGTACAGATTCTTTACGTAATACCATAGCCGTCAAAATGTCTAGATATTGGCGCTGCAAGCCTCGCCGCAAACTAGAAATCTTCATTGGCTTCCCTTTTGGTTTGATTACTTCTGTCCAGATCCCTGATTGCAAGGTGTCAAATAGTTCCGGTAGAGTCAGTGCATTTTCTGGTTTCGTTTTGAGTTCAATATCCTTGAGCCGAGAAAGGCGATCGCCTGAGAGTAAATCCCGGAGCACAGAACCCTGCATGAGTAGCACCAAGTCATGAATAGGAAAATCTAAACGGCCAACTCGCGGAGAACTACCCCAATGTCGCCAACGGGAAGGTGCTAATTTATTCAGTAGTTCTGGTGAAAAGCTCAGGGCATCCTCTGCAAACACATACTTTTGCAGCGTCTCTAAAGCTTGCCGTTGTTCTTCAACTGGTACTGGTTCAAATGGTAATCTGTGTTGGCTAACTCCAGAGGGTATTTCGCTAGGGTGAATCCGATAGAAAGACTGTCCCCCAATGTATTTTGTAGTGTAGTATATTTGCTGAAAATAGTTACCCAATACTGTGCTAAAACGTTCGCTCACATCGCTGTAACCATCACCAGCTAATGGGTAACGCTTATCAAGACGTTGCCACATCACCCGCGAATTATTCAACTGCCACTGAGAATAAAGCAGCACATTACTGCTATTATCCCAAGCATCAGCAGTTGGGTCAAGGTCATACACATCTTCATCTGTAGAATAACTCAACTCTGGCTTATAGGATTGTGCAGCAATTTCTTCCAAAATTGGCTTCTCTGCTATGGGAGTTGATGTCTTAATTGGTATGTAGCCGTACTTAATCGCCCATTCATCATAAGGCCCCACCATACTAGGAAAATAATCTCCCTGTTTTGTCCCTTGAGGGGCAATATTTGGGGGAATGTAATCCATTACGGAAGTTGTCAGACCTTTATTTTTAGTAATTTCTGTATTATTCATCTCCTGTGGTGCTAACAGAGTACTACCACGGAAGTTATGACGTAAACCAAGGGTATGTCCAACTTCGTGAGCGATGATTAAACGTAAATATTGATTGATATATTCTTTCACCTGGTCTGGAGTGGCCATCGTATCTGGCAATAGTGACATCGCCAGTGAACCAAGGGCAAATTGATTAGCAGCTTCCATCCCATAGCATAAATCGTACTCGCCTGCCATTTTAGATAAACGATTTAACAACCCCTGTTGCCCTTCCATCTGCTGGGGTACACCATTGTTTTTTGCATCTAACCCATTGGCGCAAAGTAGCCGATTTTGCATCAAAGCTGATAGAGTAGTCTGGTTTTGTGCTTGGTTGGGTTGGACGATTTTGCGATACTCATTTTTGAGTGCCCGGATAAAGCTGGCATCTACGAGAATGTCTGCATCCAAAATTTCCCCAGTCAAAGGATTAACGCGGGATGGCCCCATTGCAAAATAACCATCGACTGTATTGATCCAGCGAACTGTGTTGTAACGAATATCAGCAGGATCCCATGTTGCATCATCGGGCATTTGGCGGACTTCAATTGCATCCTTAAATCCAGCTTTCAGAAAGGCCTTGTTCCACATTAAGATGCCTTCTTTCATCGCATCGCGGTACTCTAAGGGCACAGCGTTATCAATCCAAAAGACAATCGGTTTTTTGGGGCGAGAAATTACTGCTTTTGGGTCTTGTTTTTCTAAATCCCAACGATTTATGTAGCGGACAAAAGAATCGCCGCGATCGTCTTTGGATAAATCTTGATAGGCAGTGATGAAATAACCGATGCGATCGTCAGCAAGGCGCGGTCGATAATCTTTATCAGGTAGTTGGGAGAGACTATAGTGGACGCGCAGGGTAAAGCCACGGTTGTCAGGTAGCGATGCGAAGCCTGGTACTTCAGTCTCATGACCAGGGCCACCAGAGAAATTTAAAATGGACTCAATTTCTAAGTTTTGAGGAAAAGCTTTAGCAGTACCAAAATAGGACTGGTCAGTGGTTCCTGGGACTCCTAAACTTACAGATAATCCACCTAAATCTGTCAGTAATAAATCGCCCAAGTCGATGAGAATAGTTTTGCGTTGTGGATGAATGCTTTTAATTGCAATGCTGTAGAGAACAGAATCACTAAAAGACCGAGCTAGCGATCGCACTTGAGGATCTCCCTCACGAGTGCGAAAATTGACATTGCGGATGACAAAGTTTAATTTATCATCCACCCGTTGGAAATAAAATAAAAAATCTTGTAGAGGCATACCACTATAAATACCTCGTTCGCCAATGCCCGATTCCAGGGTTGCGGTAGCTAGGTAATTTTTGTTGAGTTGCTCTGGCTTAATTTCTAGATAAATTTTATTCTTTTCTTTATTGCGATAAAGGGTAAATAGTCCCCCTGACTTTTGGGTGTTTTTCACTACCTCATCAAATACCTCTAACTCATCCTTTGCTGTTGGTGTTTTGCCAGGTTTAGGCTTTTCTGGAGGTTTGGCAACTTGTAAAAATGGTTGCTGTGCTACTTTTTGAGGATCTTTTACTACCCAAATAAACGGTTGAGGTTGTGCGTGTTTATTTTGATTAACCACCCAAACTTGCCCTGATGGTAGCCTCTGTTTCTGAGGAATATTGATATTCTTGAGTGATAAAGCTGAGATTTTAGTTGAATCAGTTTCTGTCGTTAACTGACTATTGGCTGTAACTACAGATTCTATAACTTGCACAGCCTTATGGTTCGCTAACAACTCTGTATCAACTCTATTCAAAGATGGTGACTTGGCGCTAGCCGTTGCTATTCCTAAAAATAAACTATGTAACAAAATTATATAAAAAGTTAATCTGTTCTTCATCGCATCAATTCCCTGATAACTATCCCGTAATTTTTAACTTTTTCCAAGCTATTTAGCCTGCTTTTTTCTGATTTTTACATCAGAGTAGTAAATATCTGGGGAAAAAAGTATAACAAATTAACGAAATTCGGAAAAATACTTGATTTTTGAAGTAATTTTTCTGATGACACTTTATTTGTATCAGCAGAAGAAGCTTGAGGTGACTAAAGGGTAGCGAGAAGCTATCCTCCAGAAACGCTGTCAGTGTAGCCCATCGTAGATATCGACAACGCATGATATTTTTCGTGTAGTATTTATTGATACTATTCATTTTTGTCAATGAGAAGCAAACTAGCACAGAAAAATTTTTAGTTCCAGATTATCAAAACAGTAAATTAAATGTAACAACGGACACAAAAATGTCAACATATTTATCTCAAGTCTGGCAACTGCTGAGAAATTATGTGAGGGATATAAGTTTACAAGAGATGCCAAAGAAGACATCTGTGGAAACTGAAGTAGTTTTACCTCTAGAAAAAAGTATTAAAGAACCAGACAAAAGCGTTAAATTTACTCAAGATAATTTGCAGGAAGATTTATGGTCTCAAAGACTGCAAGAAAGTTTAGAAAAATGGACAATACTAAGGAGCGGTTTGACTTCTAAGATAGGCGATCGGACATCGGACACGCTACCATCGGATTTTTGCTTGAGAGTAGGCGTAAGCGTATTCCGTTGTAGACATCGCCAGATGCATGAAGAGATTTATGATTTACTGGGCAATGGAGCGCTGAAACCAGAAATAGTCAATCAAATAATCCAATTTATTGTGGCTAATCAAAAAATTAGTCCAGAAATACTTTTCTGGCGGCTAGAAGATTTTTATCGTCGCTGGTGTCAGGGAGAATTTATCGATGGGATACCAGATGATAACCTACCTCAGAAGACAAGAGCAAAACTAGCGGCACAAAATATTGCGATCGGGTTAAGACAGGTAGACATATATACAGGGCTGAACGTACTGATTTTATTGTTAGAGTTACACCGCTATGCCCAAGGGCAAGATGAACTCAAACAAAAAATCACCTTCTATCCATCTGCTCAACCCGATACAGACAATTTTTTCACATCCCAACTGCTACGGGTCATAAACTATAGTGATGCCCTAGAAATTGGCAATTTTAGCAGTATAGTCGGGCAATTTCTCAAAGGCGGTAACTTTCGCAGTGCTTACTTAGGCGATGCCAACCTCACCGGGGCAGACTTTAGCGGTGCTGACCTAAGCCTTGCTTATCTCGGTGATGCCAACTTAACTGGGGTCAACTTCATAGGTGCCAACCTTAGCGGTGCCAACCTCGGTGATGCCAACCTCAGTGGTGCCAACCTCAGTGGTGCTAACCTCAGTGGTGCCGACCTCAGTAGCACTAACCTTAGTGGTGCCAACCTTAGCAGCACCAACCTTAGCCGCGCCGACCTCAACCGTGCCGACCTTAGCAGCACCAACCTTAGCCATGCTGACCTCAGCCGCGCTGACCTCAACCGCGCCGACCTCAGCAGCACCAACCTTAGCCATGCTGACCTCAGTAATGCCATCCTTTTCGGTGCCAATCTCAGCGAAGCCAACCTCAGCAGTGTCAACCTTAACCATGCTGACCTCTGCCGCGCTGACCTCAGTGGCGCTGATTTGAGTCACGCTATCCTCAACGGTACTAACCTCAGTGACACAATTCTTTTCAGTACCAACCTTAGTAATGCCATCCTCATCGCTGCCGATCTCAGCTATGCCAAACTTAACGGTGCTAAACTTAACAATGCCAGACTTAACGGCGCAATGTTCTTAGGTGCAGACCTCAGTGGCGTAGACCTGAGCCGGGTAACTCTCAACGAAGCTGACCTCAGTGGGGTTATTCTCAGTGAAGCCGACCTCAGTGGTGCAGACCTCACCGACGCTATCCTTTTCGGTACAGACTTTAGCTATGCCAACCTTAACAGTGCTAACCTCAGTGGCAGTAATCTCAGTGGTGCCATCCTCAATGGTGCGAATCTCAGCAACAGCAACCTCAACTATGCCATTCTTGGTGGTGCAGACCTCAGCGATGCCAATATGGAAAAAATGACATGGGGTAAAAAGCAGCAATGGGAAGGTGTGCGCGGGTTAGAGACAGCTGTTAATGTGCCGGAGGCATTGAAAGAAGAACTAGGATTGAATTGAGAGAATGTGGAGGTATCTTTATTCTGGCTCTTTGTATCCTATCTGCGGGCTTATGCAAATTAGTACTTAGCTTCTTAAGCACTGAGTAATCAGCACTCATCATCTGGTTTGCGTGATTTACTTACACAAATTTTAAATTAACAGTGTAGCATGAGTGTCCAGTTGAACAAGTGTCCAGTTGATTCCAAGATTTTCTTCAAGTATTATTATGTAATGGCTATAATCCAAACGAGTTTCTTTTGTTGTCTAACAAATGATCCCTCTGGCAAGCCACAAAAGCGTCTTTGCCATCAATCTAATTAAATTTTAAGATAATTGCCAATGTAATACACCTTGATTATTAAAGTTAATACCAATTCACTTTCACTAAATTACAGTTAAAAATGATTCTGCTTTATTTCCTACCCATTCCCCTCTGCTATCTATAAGTCTTTGGAGCGCTTCCCAACACTTATACTTTTCAACAACATCTACTTAAAACAGGAAACACTACTAGAAATAAGCTAGTCTATTTTCCAACACAAGCAAGGGATTTTTGTAGCTCTATGATTATTGATAATAGCGCTAGTAGTTCAAACCAGAAGTTACTCGGTTTTGATATCAAAAGTTTGACAGCCAATCGCCGTTCAATAAATGTATTAAAGGGAATATTTGCTGTTCTCCCGATCGCCTTGGCATTGCCTGTAGATGCTTTACAAGTAAAGGTGACTCCAACTAATCCTAAATTAGGGGATACACTCTCAGTAGAGATTAATCTAGATAATCCAGAGAATGCTACAAATCCAACAGTAGCGAATGGCAATAATACATACCCAGCCTTTAAAATTGCCCCCAATCAGTACCGGGCTTTAGTTCCCACTACTCCGCTAGAAAAATCTGGAACTAGAACACTTCGGGTTGCGGGAGATGGTCAAGTACAAAACTTGGCAGTGAATGTGCTTAATCGCCAGTTCCCCGTACAACGCATTACTTTGCCACCTGGCAAAGCCGGAGTGGATGCCACAGCTTATGAACTTAAGCGTGTGGCAGCTTTCAAGGCACTACAAACACCAGAAAAATATTGGAATGGAGTATTTCTGAAGCCAAATGCAGGGCGGATGAGTACAAACTATGGTGTACGTCGCTACTATAATGGTACATTTGCAAAGGACTACTATCATCGTGGCCTTGACTACGCTGGTGCTGCCGGTTCAGCCGTAATTGCCCCAGCCCCTGGACGAGTTGCTTTGGTGGGTAGGGTATCCCAAGGGTTTCGGATACACGGTAACGTAGTTGGCATTGACCACGGTCAAGGAGTAACCAGTATTTTCATGCACCTGAGTCGTATTAACGTTAAAGAAGGTGATTTTGTGAAAGCTGGTCAACTGATTGGCGCAGTCGGTTCAACAGGTGCTGCGACGGGGCCACATTTACACTGGGGTCTGTATGTCAACGGACAATCTGTCGATCCAACACCTTGGCGAACTAAGGTTGTTAATTAGTAGAGGCGGAATTGATCTCGTCTGTGCATAATTTGTGTTTTTTTGCTGATAATTAGGCAAAATAAATTGGATTGATACCGTCCCTACCTTGCTTGACCAACATAAATGATGATAAGCGTTATGAGTATCGAAAAAATTGTAGAACAAGCTCTCCAGGATGGTTATTTGACACCAGCAATGGAAGCAGAAGTTGGTAGAATCTGTGACAACGCCTCGGAACTCTCAATTGAAGAGTATATGGCGCTGGATCGGCTTATGGGAGCGCTATTGACTGGTGAGGTAGTGGCGGTACCTCGTAAACAATTTATTAACGTTATGGAAGAATTGGTACTGACAGAAGCGATCGCGCGAGTTGCAGAAATTGAAGCCACCAGCGAAAGTTCTCTAGATGTCGGCGATATTGCTGCTTACGCCCTCAATCGGCTACCACCTTTGTATGCTACTACAGAAGAAGGTGCTAGCTTTCAGCGCCAAACTGCCCTGGCACAACTACAAGACTTAATTTCTCAGCAAGTAAGTGAGGCGATTAACCGTTATCTGGATCGACCCAATTTCTTCCCAGAACGGCAAGCTTTAGGCAAAAACACTGGCAATGAGGTTGTACGCCAAGTTAGTGCCTTACTCCAAACATACGCACCTAATTTTGAGCAAAAATTATAATTTTAATGGTCATTGGTCATTGGTCATTAGTCTTAGACCAATGACTAATGACTCTTAATTACGTACTAACACTGTTGTCCCTATACTCACTTGCTCATACAACATTCGGACATCAGAATTACGCATTCTTAAGCAGCCGTGGGATACAGCCGTTCCTACCAGGTCAATATCCGGTGTACCATGAAAGCCAATTTCATTCCGTCCATCTGACCAGAAACCAATCCATCTGTCTCCCAAGGGGCTATCCGTACCAGCCTGAAATACCTTGCCCGTGATCGGGTGACGCCAGATTGGATAATGCCGCATGTGGATCACCTGAAAAGAACCTGTGGGCGTTTCCCAACCTTTCTTACCTACAGCGATTGGGTAGCTGGCTATCACTTCATCCCCTGCGTATACATAAGTGCGGCGATCGCTTAAATCAACTACCACTTGCGTCGTGGCATTTGCTACGCTGTCAGATGGTATTTGTTGGGCTGAAGCCTGAGACCATAGACCTTTTGGCCAGCTATCCGCTACTGGATTTTGTCTTTCTGCTTGCGCCACCAGCCTTGTCTGAGTTGGTAGTTCAGTTGTAGCTACTACTACATTCTTCTTAATGATTTGAGGCTGAGTTTGAGGCTTAATAACAGAAGACCTGAGTGTAGGTGTCCTCCGAACTATTCTGCGTCTATCAGCTACTTTCACTACATTTTTCTTAATTATTTTCGACTTAGTTCCAGGCTTAATAGCAGAGGACTTTGGTTTAACCGCCCTCTGGACAGTTGAGCCTTGGGCAACTTCACTAGGTGGCACAGATGCACCCAGTGCAAGTTCCCCTAAACTAACTTGTGACAGATTCTTGTAGACTCCCTCTGAGCGGCTTCCCTTAGGATTGGTTAGGGTAGAATCTCGCCGCATCGAAGTAGATGCAGACTTCTCAGACTGCCGTACCGCCGTAGTAATGCGCCAATGGACAGCTAAAGATAAAAATGCTGTGCCAAAACAAAGCAACATTACCATCCGCCCTACAGATTCGTTTCTTACCATTGCCATCGCCTATTGTTTATCCCTGACATATCCAGCCGACCAATTGGATGGGTTCATCATCCGATTATCAAAAATTTATCAATACTTATCATTTCCGCTATAAATCTGCCAACACCTTTGGGCAAACTAAGACTATACAAATTGCCCAAGCAGCAAAACTCCAAGGGGGTTGTAAGCCTTTACTCCGACTTTCTGCTGGAACTTTTGCGATATAGCAATCAATGATTAGTGGTGTAGGTGGGAGAAAAACCATGTTTGAAAAACTATTTCTAGCAGTCACAATTACATTTTCCCTTAATTTATTTTTTCAAGTTCGCGTACCAGAGCAACATAACATTGGTGCTATCTACAGGTCACAACTAGAACAATCGGCAACGATTGTGGTGATAAAATCAAAGAAATAAATCACCATTATAATAACCGCAGCAACCCAACTCCCAGCAATTATTACCCGAATTTAAAAGGTATCAAGAAGTTAGAATTACAAAATTTTTCTCTTCATCCTTAATAACCAGATTTAATTATTTTTATCAAGCGTATATACCCAGTTGCTAAAAGTACTGAAATGTGCATGATGTTGCGCCTTTGTTAGCTGATAAGTCTTGGGCAACTATGCCAGCAGTATAAGGAAAAAGTGGCTCACTTTATTGCTATAAATGTATCCAAAATTGTCTGCCTCCGTGTTCCAGTAATAAATCCGTCACCTTAGTATGGAACTTCTATCCCATTAGCATGTCTAATAGATAGGGATGATTTAGAGCCAGTACGATCTATGAGTCAGTCGATTACTGTATCCTGGTCAACGGTTGATGCAAAGTGTCCAGAAGCATCAGTGCAAGTTGACAAACTCCCTAACCACGATTTAATTTTGCGCTGTCAAGTGGGACTGCGACCAGATCGTGTTGCGTTTTCAGAGTTATTACGCCGCTATCAAAGTCAAGTTGATAGAGTTCTATACCACCTAGCTCCAGATTGGGCTGACAGAGCCGATTTAGCTCAAGAAGTTTGGATTCGCGTGTATCGGAATATTAACCGATTACAAGAGCCTGCTAAATTTCGGGGCTGGTTAAGCCGCATTGCCACCAACTTGTTTTACGATGAGTTGCGGAAACGCAAGCGGGTTGTTAGTCCTTTGTCACTGGATGCTCCCCGCTCGGTAGAGGACGGTGAGATGGATTGGGAAATCGCCGGCGATACTCCCGGGCCCGAAGAAGAACTGACAACTAGAGAATTTTACGAGCAATTGCGGGAAGCGATCGCGGATTTACCAGAAGTTTTTCGTACTACCATTGTCCTGAGAGAAATCGAAGGCATGGCTTATGAAGAAATTGCTGAAATCACTGGGGTTTCTTTAGGAACTGTGAAGTCAAGAATAGCCAGAGCTAGATCGAGACTGCAAGCTCACTTGCAGAATTATCTAGACTCCTAATTTACAGTATATTGCCTCTGCCCAATGGCGGAATTTAAGCATAGATTAAGAATTACCAGAAAGATGCAGATCGATTCTGCCCTGAGAAGGAAAAATGGCTAATTTTCCCGAAATTCCCGCCTATTTTACCCGTGTCTGAATTGTTAATAATGTTAAGATGACAACTGATTCTCAGTTTTACGACCGTTCTCCTTTGCAACTTCCTCAAGATTTGTCAGATGGGATGGCCAAGCATACCAATGAATCAACGGGTCTTATGGATATAGTGAAGCGCGATCGCTTCGAGTTATTGAGTGCTTACCTCGATGGTGAAGTCACAGCCTCTGAACGCAGGCAAGTAGAAGAATGGCTGGCAAATGATGCCTCAGTTCAATGCTTGTATGCGCGACTGTTAAAGCTGCGCCAAGGCTTGCGGACTCTCCCAGTCCCCACAGCCCCAGAATCAACAGAAGCAACAGTTCAGCAAGTATTGACACGCTTGCGCCGCCGCTCCCGGTTCAACTGGTTAGCGGGAAGCGCAGCCGTTGCTGCTTGTGTAATCGGTGCAGTATCTAGCTTAGTATCTGGTGGTTCGAGTCTGCTGCAACTGGCGCAACGACCAGAAAAAGAACCGATCCAAACGTCCTCAGCAGCGTCTATAATTCCACCCTCCCCTCTGATGGTGGGACTAAATAACCCGGTAATTGAAATTCCGAAAGCAGCTGTAGCTTCTCCAGAAAATCCAATTTATCCGGTACAGCCACAACGGCACGACTCCAAACAGGACATAAACTAATCGCAGAGTTAATAAGTCACAGTTCATAACTGGACTTTGCGGTTAAACCACAGCCACTCCACCAGCCGTCAGGTTGGAGGAAGCCCCCGAATTGGTCAATTTGCTCTAGAGTCATTAAATAAACCCAAGCCCAACCCAGAAAGAGCGACTGTAGCTCATAAACCTCGATAATTTGTCGGTTATAGAGGTTTTCTGGCGCTTGTCTAGCGATCTGGTAATTTTCTAGCACATCTAGCTGATTTAAAATTATTGGGTTAGAAAAAGAAAGTAAGTATCCATAAACTTTGCTATCCCCTAGCGTCATTGCTGGGTAGCCCATTGGCAGAGCAAACAATTTACCTTCTACAAAAGCTTTCTTGACATCAACTACTTTGTCAGCACAGTATTTTTTATAGTTAGCTTCACCTGGTTTGAGTGTGCCGTAGACAAAAACCCGCACCCAATCAGAAAATTTTATATTTGATTCAACCATTTAAACCTTCATCAAATGACTATTGCTATAACTGAAACAGTAGCAGTTCGGGCATAATCAGACTGATGCTCAATTATATAAATCTATCTATGAGTAGTTGACCTACAATATAGGTTAACTTGTTATGTGAACATAGATAGACCCAGTAGGAGAATTTTTGGTGGATTCCCGATATAACCCAGCAGCGATTGAGGAAAAATGGCAGAAAACATGGGTAGAACTTGGCTTAGATAAGATACCTTCAGCTAGCAACAAGCCAAAATTCTACGCTTTATCCATGTTCCCTTATCCATCGGGCAGCCTACACATGGGTCACGTCCGTAATTATACGATTAGCGACGTGATTGCCCGTCTCAAGCGAATGCAAGGGTATCGGGTAATACACCCAATGGGTTGGGATGCCTTTGGCTTGCCAGCAGAAAACGCCGCCATTGACCGTGGTGTACCGCCGGCAAAGTGGACTTATCAAAATATTGCTCAGATGCGGCAGCAATTGCAGCGTCTTGGTTTATCTATTGATTGGGAGTGTGAGCTTGCTACCTGTTCGCCAGATTATTACAAGTGGACGCAATGGATTTTCTTACAGTTTTTGCAAGCAGGGTTAGCTTACCAAAAAGAAGCAGGCGTAAACTGGGATCCTATTGACCAAACTGTATTGGCAAATGAACAAGTTGATAACGAAGGACGTTCTTGGCGCAGTGGCGCAATAGTTGAACGCAAGTTGTTGCGGCAGTGGTTTTTTAAGATTACCGACTACGCTGACGAATTACTCAATGACTTGGATAACTTGACAGGTTGGCCGGAACGCGTCAAATCGATGCAGGCAAATTGGATTGGTAAATCTACAGGCGCTTATTTAGAATTTCCTATCATTGGGATAGATGAAAAGATCGCCGTGTATACTACGCGCCCAGATACCGTTTATGGTGTCAGCTACCTGGTGTTAGCACCAGAACATCCCTTAACAAAACGTGTAACCACAAAAGAACAGCAAGCGGTGGTAGAAGTCTTTATTAAAGAGGTTTCCAATCAAAGTGAGTTGGAACGTACTTCTGAAGACAAACCTAAGCGGGGTATCCCCACAGGTGGTAAGGCAATTAACCCATTTACAGGGGAAGAAGTGCCGATTTGGATTGCTGACTATGTACTGTATGAATATGGTACTGGAGCCGTGATGGGTGTACCAGCACACGATGTCCGCGATTTTAAGTTTGCCAAAAATTACAATTTACCAGTTGATTTTGTTATTGCTTCCCCAGATGATGTTGCAGGTTTTGACTTAACTCCAACATCAAACACTGATGAAGTCTCACAACTCATCCAAATTGACTATAACAAGGCATACACTGAACCAGGAATTTTAATTAATTCTGGGGCTTTTACTGGTATGCCTTCTGTAGATGCTAAACAAGCAATTATTGAACACGCCGAAAAACAAGGTTTTGGTAAAGTGCGGGTGCAATATCGCTTGCGGGATTGGCTAATTTCACGACAGCGTTATTGGGGCGCACCAATACCTGTAATTCACTGTCCCAACTGTGGGATAGTGCCAGTACCTGACAAAGATTTGCCAGTCCAGTTGCCAGAAGAAGTGGAATTTACTGGACGTGGCGGTTCACCTTTAACTCAGTTAGAAAGCTGGGTAAATGTGCCTTGTCCAACTTGCAGCACTCCAGCGAAGCGGGAAACTGACACGATGGACACTTTTATTGATTCCTCGTGGTATTTCTTGCGCTTCCCTGACGCTAAAAATGAACAACAGGTTTTCGATTCCAGTAAAGTCAACGACTGGATGCCAGTGAATCAGTATGTGGGTGGGATTGAACACGCGATTTTACATTTGTTGTATTCGCGATTCGTCACAAAGGTTCTGCGGGACAGAGGGTTACTGAATTTTGATGAACCCTTTCAACGCCTCTTAACTCAAGGTATGGTGCAGGGTTTAACTTACACAAATCCCAATAAGGGTGGAAAAGATAAGTGGGTTCCCTTTAATCTTGTAGATCCAGCCGATCCACGAGATCCTAAAACAGGTGAAGCACTGCAACTTGTTTATGCCACGATGTCTAAATCAAAGGGCAACGGTGTAGCACCAGAAGATGTAATTTCTAAATACGGTGTAGACACAGCGCGGATGTTCATCTTGTTCAAAGCGCCGCCAGAAAAAGACCTGGAATGGGATGAAGCCGATGTGGAAGGACAATTCCGCTTTTTAAATCGGGTTTGGCGTTTGGTGACAGATTATATTACTGCTGGGGTATCCCGCAAAAAAGCTCAACTGTCTGATTTAACTAAGACAGAAAAGGAATTACGACGGGCAATTCACACGGCTATTCAAGCGGTGACAGAAGATGTGGAAGACGAATATCAATTCAACACAGCTATTTCAGAATTGATGAAGTTGAGTAATGCCTTAACTGATGCCGATGGGAAAAATTCACCAATTTACGCAGAAGGGATTCGGACTTTGGTGATGTTACTAGCACCCTTTGCACCACACATTGCTGATGAATTGTGGCATTTGTTGGGTGAAAGTGATTCAGTTCACACTCAAACTTGGCCATCATTTGACCCTGATGCTTTGGTAGCTGATGAAATCACTTTAGTGATTCAAGTTATGGGTAAAACTCGTGGTGCGATTCAAGTACCAGCACAAGCAGATAAAGCAGCGTTAGAGAAATATGCCCGTGAATCAGAAATTGCCCAGCGTTACATCGAAGGCAAAGAGATTAAAAAGGTAATTGTTGTGCCTGGAAAGTTGGTAAATTTTGTAGTCAGCTAAAAGTGAATACGGTTTAGATGGAGAAATCAATTTTTGATTCTCTTCTTTTTCTCTTTCTTTGCGCCCTTTGCGCCCTTTGCGGTTCGTTTTTTTATCCCGCAAAACTAAGTTGATAGACTACTAGATTTATTAACAAAGATATGGCTGCGGCAAGACTTGTAGTGTATACCGTAGGTTTGCGGCGAGGGGAGACAAAGCATGGCTTTGGCGGGGTAAGGTTCTTCGGGTTTAATAAGCGATCGAGCGGACATGATATTATCTACGCACTTGACCGCTAAATCCAGCTGCTTTAAACTGCTTTAGCTTCAACGGAGTAGGCTGATTAGCAGGTACAGAAATTCTCAACTCAAAATCGCTAATACCTGTTGGGACTTCAGCAATAGAACCTAAACGAGTGCGGTTTTGCATCACTGAGTCATTGTTGGCATCATAGATGCGTCCAAAAATATCTGCATCGTAGACTGTTTTATTAGTGCCATTTTCTGCTTTGCCAATAACAATAAAGCAATTGGCAGCTGCGCTACCACTACTAATTACAGCCCCTTTTGCTAGTTCTGGCGGACAATCCTTATAAGTAACATCAAATAATCTAATCTGTGTCAACGCTACAGCAGGGGGAGCGATCGCCAACGATAGAAATGCGATGAAACAGGAAATCAAAACAACTGTGAGTGAGCGCAACCGCATACAAGACCCCGTTACTGAATCCAAGAATATGTAACTTATAATCTCAGCTTACCTGAATTTCACTACAAGGGATTGAAGACTTTAATTTAACCTTTGTAATAATTAAGGAAATAACCCTCAATTGCCATTAAATTATGACTCCAGATGAGATTGAAGCATCTATGCTCGCAGCCTTTAATGATTGTGATGCAGCAAGCTGTCCTCTCACTGACACGCAGAAGCAGATATTACTGCAAGTAATCGAGCAAATTCAGGGAAGTTACACCTCTGGGGTGTCAAGTATTGCTAATCCCTTAGATGAACTTACCCCAGAGGAGTTAGAAGCATTTTTACAGTTTGTTAGAGACGAAGAACAACGCAACCGCACTTGGAAAGTGCAATTACTCAACGACTGGCTGCTAGAAAATCACTCTGGAACAGTACAGTTTATTCGCAAACGCTATGGTTTACAGTGGTTGAATCGCGTTCAGTCATGCCATTTTGATAAGTATTCTTATTTTGAGGATGCACTAAAGTTAAGAGTAGGCGATCGCATTGAAGTTTCCAATGCACTATGGGAATGGGTGCAAGAAGATGGGCCTTGTAAGCGGGAATGGTTTCCCTGTATGGTGATTAAAGTCGAGGAAATTAGCAACGGTGATGATTCCTCTACTAATTGCGTCGTCCGCTTCTTCAACGGCGCTGAGTACGAAATTCAAGGAATCTACGAATGGAATCGCTATAACTGGCGTTGGCCGCAGAAATAGTGAGGAGTTAGGAGTTAGAAGTAAATCTCATTGAGTGTTTCAACTCCATTAATGAGTGTTTGAACTCCGTTAATGAGTCTTTATGCTCTGATTGCTGCTGTATGTTAGTGAAATTATTGCTTAAACAACGCCCAAGCTAAAAACCTCTCAGTATGATACAACGCTAATTGATTGCTCACACCGTTGAAAACGGCATCAAAAGCGTGTTCTGCCCAAGGAATTTGTAGAAAAACCGCAGTATTACCAGAGTCATGTAAACGTTCATACATCTTTCTGCCAAATCGCGCTTCTACCAAATTGTCACGACTACCGTAAATTAATAAAGTTGGCGGTAAAGGGTGCGTTAGATAATTTATCGGTGAAGCAATTTGATATTGATTAGGCAATTCCTCTAAAGAACCACCCATAAATACTTTTAAAACAGCGCGGGTGTTGATAGGATCGGGAAATGGTGGTGTTTTGTATCCTCCAGGTAAGTTAACAGGGCCGTAATAGTTAACTACAGCCCGAATGGGTGGTGCATCTGGTTGATAAGCCGCTAGCATTGCTAGGTGCGCTCCCGCAGAACGTCCTATAAGTACCATGCGTTCTGGATCGGCTTCATAAGCTGCTGCATGTTTGCGAATAAAATTC
Organism: Nostoc sp. 'Peltigera membranacea cyanobiont' 232; assembly: GCF_002245985.1. Lineage (NCBI taxonomy): Bacteria > Bacillati > Cyanobacteriota > Cyanophyceae > Nostocales > Nostocaceae > Nostoc > Nostoc sp. 'Peltigera membranacea cyanobiont' 232. Next base: position 9,699 of record NZ_NOLK01000089.1, on the reverse strand, counting down.
AAGGCTGTACGCACATCATCTAACTGAGTTGGAAACTGATATTTAGGTGCGTGTCGATAGTCAATTGCAAATACTGTATATCCATGATTAGCAATATATTGATTAAACTCAGAATTGGCATGAGGATTGCCATATTGCCAAGCTCCACCATAAATTACTACCACTGCTGGATATTTCCCCACCTTTGGGGGTTGGTAAACTTCCATTTTTAAAGGCAATCCCGCAGGAGTTGCAAAAATAATATCTTTTTGATGACGGGTTTTACCTAATGGAATACCCCCGAAAAAATTAACTAAGTTAAAGGGATGGGTTTGCATTTTAGCCCTTACTTGGGCTGGAATTTGCTCTAAATAATTTTCTCCCAACCCTTGTTTCATTGCTTTAGCCATCTGCATTTGAGTTGGTGGGATATTCACTAACACCCATGCACAAATTAGCAATCCGATTAAACTGAAAATGCAAGCTAGGCGTTGTAATTGACGGCGACGAATGCAGAAAAAAGAAAGCAATAAAGAGAGTGAATTTAATAACAATAACCAAGGGCTGACTTCTGGCGCTCCCACTGCTAAGGTGAGTAAAGACATATTTGGAGGCGGAAGAATAATCCAAGAACTGAGAAATAAACTTGTAAAACTTAGTAATAATACAAGCCATGATAAAAGTATTTTGGGTTTAGTAAACATAAATTAAAATGTGCAAAACCTCTTCGGGCTTTAGGTAATCTTGGTGCTGTCTACTGGTGTAACTCCTCCAGTAAATATCTTTGGCATTAGCCACTTTACGATATATACTCATTGATGGCAATCTACCGCCTTCATCCACCGAAAAGCACCTTCATCAGCATCATTACCCAAAGGCACAATGTTATTCCCCCATCTTTGAGAGTCGCGATCGCAGCGTCTCCAAATAAATATTAATTATGTATTAAGTAACTTATGTTATTTTAATCTAAGTAGTCAATTTATTAGCGTAGGCGCAGCCTGCACTTCTCTACGAGACGCTGCGCGAACGGCAAGCTTAGTGACCACCGCAGGCATCGCTCTCAGGGTAATTATTTATCCATCAACTAAAACCCAAATGCTTTTGCAAAGCTTGGCGCATGACTTCTACAGGTACATTTTCCTGGTGTAACCAAATTTTTAATGCTGCTACCCCTTGCTGGACTAGCATTTCTAAGCCATCAATCGCAATTGCACCTTGTTTTTCAGCTTGCTCTAGAAATTGCGTCGGTTTAGGGATATATATCAAATCGTAAGCGATCGCGCCCGTTGGTAAATCTGCTATTTCTTCTGCACTCAAAGGCGACTCATCAACGTTGGGATACATCCCTATGGGGGTTGTGTTTACCAGCAGATTAGCTTGGGGAATTAGCTTTGCAACTTCCTCCCATTGATGAACTTGCAAATTCTCCGCTATGGGTGAATTACTCCAACTATGGCGGAATTCTTGCAATCTCTGCATATTCCGCCCAACAACAAGAATTTTGGCAAAACCTAGTTGGTGACAACCTGCTACAATTGCTCTGGCTGCGCCACCATTGCCTAAAATTACCGCTACCTTCTGACTCCAATCTTGCTTATAGGTTGTCTGCAAAGGAGCGATAAATCCTTCTATATCGGTGTTTGTCCCCACCCATCGATTATTTTGACGACTAACAGTATTTACTGCCCCTATGGTTTGGGCAAGAGGGGTAATTTCTGACAGGAGGGGCATGATTGCCTGTTTGTGAGGGATTGTAACACTAAAGCCAACAACCCCAATAGCGGCAAAACCTGCGATCGCTACTTCTAAATTCTCTGGTGCTATGGGAAAGGGAAGATAAACGTAATCTAATCCTAAATTAGCGATCGCTGCATTATGCATCAGTGGCGACAGCGAATGTTCCACCGGATGTCCAATTACCCCTAGTAGTTTACTTTTACCTGTAATCAATTTGTCATTTGTCATGTGTCAATAATCGGTAGTGATTTTTCCTTGCTCAATCCTTCTAAAGCAAGGATTTCAGTCTTTATTATCACTACATATTTACCAAATTCTCACACATCACGGCCTTTAAAAAAGTTGTAAATGGCAAGCCCAATAGCTATAAGTAACACTGCATGAATTAAATTTCCAGCAATATGAAGTGTTAATCCTAATGCCCAAAAAGCAACCAGTACAACAACAATACCCCAAAGTATGCTAAACATATATTTGACTCTTAGTAAAGTGATTTTTACTTGCTCACATATTTTATCGTCTAACTTGAGTTTTATTCTATTTGCCCTAAGATAGGTTAACAAATTTAAATCATCTTTCTTAAGAAAGAAACCGAAAGCATTTATTTTTTTAATACCTAGAACTATAGACTAGTTGCAGCACTACAAACAGAATCTAGTAAATAAAAAAGGTTAGTGCTAAACATGTAGTAACAATCAAAGACTGAAACGCCGGCTTTGTAAGGATTGAGTAAGGAAAAATCACTATTTAGATACCACTACCCCGTCAAAAGTCAAGGCTCAAGGGTCAAAAGTCAAAAACTACCCTTCTGTTCCTCTGCCCTACAATTATTAAAAGCTACTTAACACTTCTTTGAATCATGCAGGCAACTACAGCCCCCTCTACAAACCCAATTCCTGGTAAATATTGGCAGTGGCGCGGGCACAATGTTTACTATGTGCGTGCGGGAGAGAAGCAATCGCAACGTCCGCCTTTGCTTTTGGTACATGGATTTGGTGCTTCCACAGACCACTGGCGCAAGAATATCACAGGATTGTGTCAAGACTTTGAAGTATTTGCGATCGATCTTTTGGGATTCGGGCGATCGGCAAAACCAAAATTGCAGTACAGTGGCGACTTGTGGCGCGACCAACTTCATGATTTTATCAGTGAAGTAATTGGTCAAAAAGCAGTATTAGCGGGTAATTCCCTTGGTGGCTACGCTGGCTTGTGTATTGCAGCGCAACATCCCGAAAGTGCGGCTGGTTTAGTTTTGCTCAATAGTGCAGGGCCCTTTAGCGAAAGCCAACCTACGTCTGAGCCTGAAGCTTTACAATCAGAAATTCAGGCTCCCAAACAATCGGCTAATTTGCAGAAACTTCTTGGTGACTGCACTAAGTGGATTTTTCAACAACCTTTAGCCCAGTTTTTGTTATTTCAGTATGTGCGACAACGCTGGGTAATTCGCCAAACCCTAGAAAAAGTTTATCTTGACAAAAGTGCCATTACAGACCAATTAGTAGAAGAAATTTCTCGTCCGGCTGACGATCCTGGTGCGTTGGATGTGTTTGTTTCAGTCTTTAGCAGTCCTCAAGGGGAAAAAGTTGATCTGCTACTAAAGCAATTAACTTGTCCTTTGTTGATGTTGTGGGGAGAAGCCGATCCTTGGATGAATGCTAGAGAACGTTCTCAAAAGTTTCGTCAATATTATCCTGAACTTACAGAACATTTCTTAAGAGCCGGTCATTGTCCCCATGATGAAATACCCGATAAAGTAAACCAACTTTTAGGCGATTGGGTTTTGTCTCAGTAAGTGTGCGTGAATAATTAAAGGTTTGTAGTAAAGGCTTGCGATCGTGTCCGCTTAATTACTTCTTAAACCCCAAGAACCTCACCGTTCCCTGCGCCTAATTTCCAAAAGGGGTTTACCAGGCGGGGAACCTGTCTACGCAGAGGCTACCGATGAGCGTCTGTCATGTGAGGTGCAATAACTGTGAGAATCATAATTAATTATCCGAACACGATATTAAGCCTTTACTACGAGCAAACTTATTTAAAAATATATGATTTAAGTTCTTGCTCGATTTGGTCGCTAATTATTTCAGTTCCCATACCGATTTTATCAAGGTTAACCCTAACAAAATTTGTTTTGTCTTGTTTTGTAAATTTTTTGTCATTATCCGAGTCTTTGATGATTTTTAGAAAAATTGCATTTTGACTTGGAACAACAACCCAACTAATTATTCGAGTGTTATTTGGGGTAATTTGCTGGAGTTGCTTACCTGATAAATCAGAAAGATAACCAATAGTAGCATCTTCGCTGTTGAGTTTTTCATCTGTATTTGTGTCCTGGTCAATTATTCTATACAACCAAAATCTTGTATTTGGCTTGTTTACCGCTTTTACTTCCAATAAATCGAAGGAGGTGATAATGGCTTTTTTATTTAATAAAAGATGAGTTTCACCATCTTGTTTATTATAAAAAATAATATTGGAGAATTGGTTGTTTTTTTCATAAGAGCGTGATGAAAAGCTTAAATCAATTCCTTGTTCTTCATTCTGTTGTGGAAGAGTAACAGGAATCATCAGATAATCTGATTGTTCTTTAATGATTAAATCACTATAGACAAGATTTGCTTGAAGCTTAGGTTTATCATCTGCTTTTGCCTGTTCTACGTTTTTACTAACAGAAGATTTACAGGAAAAAGAAAGGAAAGAAAGGGTTGCGATAATCATGACTGTAGTAAAGTTTTTCCAAAAGCTATAATTTATCATCAAATTCTCCTTGCAGGATAAATTGCTGTCTTATTTTATTCCCTGCGGGGAAATTAGCCAGATTCTGAATTTGAGTTTATCTTGAACAAAAAAGTGAAGTACCCTAAGCAAAATGTTTTAGGTGAATTGCAGTACTTACTGCTGTACGGAGAATAATTATATTAGAGTCATTGTCGGGTTGAACTCTAGCTTTGACTGCCTCAATAAGTTTTTGGCGAAAGCTTGAGTATTTCATGCTACGGATGATATCGTGTCCGGTTAAACAATTGTCATTGCGTTCGCCCTTGGCGTTCCCGTTCGCGTAGCGTCTCCGAAGGACAGGATACGAAGTGAAGCAATCCCAAAAGCCTTGCGATTGCTTCCTTCCACTTCGTTATACTCGCAATGACATATCACAAGTAATTTGCCGGACATGATATGAGACGGTTTAGCGATCTGGATGAAATGACTCAACCGGAAATTGAGACTTGGCAGCGAGCAAAAATTATTTCCCAACAGATCGAGGGTGCGGTAGGGGAAATTAATGAATTGCCCCTACCGGAAAATCAAGGTTTGGGCTATTTTCTGCGTAAGTCCTGAAGGAAAGAAATGCCCTGCTCCCTTATCCAATCCAATTTCAGTTACTCTGAATGACCAAAATAGCTTTATGATTCTCTACAAAAGCATATTTGAAATTATTTAGGTCTAATACCAAAATATTTTCAAGCTCATTCTAGAACATGGTGAATCACTTAAAGGTGATTCGTGCAATGCGGGTATTGAACGTTCTTCCAGGGTCAAATAAAGTGCAGGGAGATGAAAAATTATGGCTGGACACCCATTTCATGACCAACTGAGTTTAGAAGAACAAGCTGAGAAACTCGGAAAGCAAGCAGTAAGCTTGGGTCTGATTCCCAGTTTTGTAGTGCATTACTTTCCTGATACCTGGGTATTTTATATACCTAATGAAAGTCAATCAGAAGCACTGACACCAGAAGAGGCGTACTTTCGTTTAAAGCAACTGATTAAACAGTAGATATTTTGACGACAGATTTTTGAAGATAACAGCTAGGCACTGCAATTGTTAAGTAACAGTATGTTATGGCGAAACCTGCTATTTTAACCGTCGATGACGATCCAGAAGTGTTGCAAGCGGTGTCACGAGACTTGCGACATCAGTATGGCGATCGCTTCCGTATTGTTCGGGCAGATTCTGGTATTACCGCTCTGGACGCGGTGCAGCAACTCAAATTACGGAATGAAGCAGTTGCTCTATTTTTGGTGGATCAAAGAATGCCGCAGATGGGAGGTGTGGAGTTTCTCGAACAGGCAAAAGGCATCTTTCCTGATGCAAAACGTGCTTTGCTGACTGCCTATGCAGATACCGATGCTGCCATTAAGTCCATTAATAGTGCCAAACTTGATTACTACTTACTTAAGCCCTGGAATCCACCAGAAGAGCGACTATATCCGATTTTGGATGATTTGTTAGATGACTGGCTAGCTGGATTCCGTCCACCCTTTGAAGGGATTCGAGTCATTGGTAATCGCTGGTCGCCTTTTTCTCATCAGGTGAAAGACTTTCTGGCGCGTAACCAGATTCCCTACAAGTGGTTGGATATTGAACTGGAGCCGGATGCAGCAAAATTAGTTGAATACGCAGAAGCTGATGGTAGACAGCAATTACCCTTGGTGCTGTTTCCCGATGGTTCCCGATTAATCCAACCATCTAATTTAGAGATTGCTGCCAAAATTGGACTGCAAACCCACGCAGAGCGCCCATTTTATGACTTGGCGATCGTGGGTGCTGGCCCTGCTGGATTAGCCGCCGCAGTCTATGGCGCTTCTGAGGGATTGAGTACAGTCTTAATTGAGCGTGAGGCTCCGGGCGGGCAAGCAGGCACGAGTTCGCGCATTGAGAACTATCTAGGGTTTCCTGTTGGTTTGAGCGGTAACGATTTGGCTAGGCGGGGAGTCACCCAGGCGCGGCGATTTGGAGTAGAAATTCTCACTCCTCAAGTAGTAACCGGAGTTAAGCTGCAAGATCCTTATCGGGTTCTGCAATTGGCGGATGGTAGCGAGATTAGTTGCCATGCACTTTTAGTTGCAACCGGTGTTTCCTATCGTTGGCTAAATATCCCAGGAGCCGAGAAGCTGGCAGGGGCAGGAATTTATTACGGTGCTGCGATGACTGAGGCGATCGCCTGTAGCAATGAGGAAGTTTACCTAGTAGGCGGGGCAAATTCTGCCGGACAAGCAGCAATGCATTTTTCTAAGTATGCCAGTAAAGTGATTATGCTGGTGCGGGGTGAGTCCCTTTCATCGAGTATGTCCCAATACTTGATTGACCAGATTGCGGCGACTGCAAATATCCAAGTTTGCACCAGTTGCAGCGTTGTGGAAGTCAAGGGAGATGAACATCTAGAAGAAATTGCGATCGCCCATAGCAAGACTGGACAAACTGAAACCGTGCCAGCGCGATCGCTTTTTATCTTTATCGGTGCTACCCCCAAAACTGATTGGCTTGATGGGGTTATTCGACGCGATGCTCAGGGTTTTATCATCACAGGCCCCGACTTAATGCCCAATGGCAAGTCTCCTCCAAGTTGGCGTTTGGAACGCTCACCTTTTTTACTAGAAACCAGCGTTCCTGGCATCTTTGCAGCCGGAGATGTGCGAGCCGGATCGATTAAGCGGGTGGCATCCGGTGTTGGTGAAGGTTCAATCGCCATTCAATTCGTTCACCGCTACCTGAGCAATGTTTAGCTGGAGCAAAATAACCTAATACTAATTCGTAATTAAGAAAGTTAGATGTAATTTGGGTTTTCAGGCTTGCGTCTGTAGTGTTCTTTTGGTGAATTGTTCTAAGGAGGTTGATTGATGTTGTGTATTAAAGAATTGATCGACTTAGACCCGTTTCAACAGCTTCCTCAAGAGCGATTGCAGTGGGTTTGCGATCGCGCTCAAACAGTTGAACTTTCCGCAGGAGAAGTGTTGGCCCATGAGGGAGACCCTGCATGTCGCTTATTTATCTTAGTCAAAGGTAAAATCAACATCACCCGCCGCAGTGAAGGAGTTGAAATTCCCATAGGGCAACACGAAGCCCCATCTTTTTTTGGTGAAATTCCAGTCCTCACAGATGAACCTGCACCTGTGACAATGCGGGCATTGACAAATTGCCACCTTTATGGACTTAAGGGAGAAGATTTCCGTAAACTGCTGCATGAATGCCGCGATTTTGAGCGGATGGTCTTCCGTATTATGGAACGTCGTGTCCGAGGGCTAGAATCTTTCATTCGGGGGCGGGAAAAGATGGCAGCTTTAGGGACACTAGCTGCCGGTTTAGCTCATGAACTTAACAACCCAGCTTCAGCCCTCGTTCGGACTTTAGGGGAAATGCCCGCTGCCATTCTAGAACTACAACGAATGAACTTAGTTTATGGGCAACGCAACGTTGAAGAAGCTCATACTCAAGACTGGTTGAGAGTGAGGGATCGGGGCTATGATGCGATTTTAAATAATCGTCTCGATCCGGTGACACTAAGCGATCGCGAAAGCGTCTTGCTGGAATGGTTAGAAGACTATGGGGTGAAGCAGGCATGGAAATTAGCAGAACCTTTAGCAGAAGGTGGTGTTGAGGTCGAAACCTTAGATCGAATGATGGAACGTTGGCGCAATGATGAGACTGAATTGCGAGAAATCGGATTACACTGGCTATCGCTTTCCTTTGAAGTCATATCAATGATTAAACATGGTTTGCGAGGAGCCGAGAGGATTTCCGAACTTGTGCAAGCCATGAAATCTTATACTTACCTCGATCGAGGCGTTCAGCAAGAAGTGAATGTGCATCAAGGTTTAGAAGATACATTGCGATTATTTGTTCATAAACTCAAGTGCGGCATCCAAGTAGAACGCAATTACGATCGACATATTCCTAAAATCCTTGCTTATGGCAGCGAACTGAATCAGGTATGGACGAACTTAATTGACAACGCCATTGATGCAATGGATGGTAAGGGATTGCTGGAAATTACAACACACCATTGCGATCGCTTTGCTCATATTGACATCATCGATTCTGGTAGTGGAATTCCACCTGAAATTAAAACCCGTATTTTTGAACCTTTCTTCACTACCAAATCAGTGGGGCGTGGTTCAGGACTCGGTTTGGAAACCGTTCGCCGGATTGTAGAAAATCGTCATCACGGTACGCTCTCATTTGAGTCGCAGCCAGGGAGAACTTGTTTCACTATTTGCTTACCCTTGTCAAATAAATGAATCATTTGAACAAGGTTAAGGAACGAAAACCTTATACAATCAAGGCTTTGTTGGATTTCTACATTCTGACATGCAATCAACCTCCCCCTTTATTCCTTATTTAAAACAATCCCTCCGATTCAGCAAATTTACGTAAACGCGGTAGACACTGACGCTGATAAAAACTGCTTAATGTTGGAATTGACAGTGCAAATTCCTCAGATAATTCTTTCCAGCTAACTTCCGGGGGTAGGCGTTTAAGAATTAACACCTGACAATTCACATCTGGTCGCCCTTTAATACAAGTACGGCAGAGTTCTCCTTCAGAATCGGTCTTAGCCCATGTCTCCAAGTCTTCCAGAATGGGAGGTGGTTGGGGGGTAGCTGGAAGGTTATCTATAGGATCGATTGTTTCACTTGTTCCACCCGATGTAGACTGACGAACCCAAAGAGGGACTGTTGTGGCTTGTTCGCGGTTCTGGTTAATGTAAAAGTCTTGTAGTCTCCTTTTTAGGTAAGCATTCAGCCAAGTGATGACACTGCCATAGGAGGGATCGTAGATTTGACCTGTCAAACCTTCACAAACATTGCGGCAGAAATACAACCAAGTTTGTTGTAGTGCATCTTGATAGTAGGGAGTACTTTCCCTCCAGAGTCTATTTGCTGTCAAGCGAATAATTTGCGTGAGCAGCTTCTGACGCTGAGGACTTCCAATTGCGTGTCCACAGGCTTCGGAAACTAAGCGGCGTAGCTGTTCATCGAATTGAACCATGACAATCTTGGGGCAGAAAGAAAGCAAGAATATCTTAGTATTGCGTATAACAACGCCCTAAAAAAAGATGTTGGGGATTGGGGATTGGGAGATTTGAGTCTTTGAGGTAGATAAATCTATTTCAAAGGATGGCTGAGGCTTTAACCCGCATTTCTCACAAGCTTCAGGCGTTTGATAGAGCAGAGGGGCAGAGGGGCAGAGGGGCAGAGGGGCAGAGG